>JADHUM010000026.1 GCA_016784545.1 Candidatus Neomarinimicrobiota bacterium | reverse complement strand
CCGCATTGAAAGAGGAGAAGCTACATGCCTTGTGGAAAAAAACGGAAACGGCGCAAGATCGCAACACATAAACGCAAGAAGCGTTTACGCTCCAACCGTCAAAAGAAAAAGATCCGTTAGGACTTTCTTAAAATTTTATATAGAGGGTGGTGGAACTCGTTCCGTCACCCTCTTTTTGTTCTAAAATCCTATGGCTCAAGCACCCGAGCTCAACACCACATTTTCAGTTTCCCAGATTACGGGTCACATCCAGCATACTCTGGAAGAGGGCTTTGCATCGGTATGGGTAAAGGGCGAAATCTCAAACCTGACCCGGCATAGTTCCGGTCACTGGTATTTCAGTTTAAAGGACAGTGGAGCCCAGCTGGGCAGTGTCATGTTCAGGCGCCAGAATGAGAGTGTCAGATTTGAACCTGCTCACGGGATGGAAATCACGGCCCATGGCAGGATTTCCGTTTATCCACCCCAGGGTAGATATCAGCTTGTTGTGGATCAAATGTTGCCTGCTGGCCAGGGGGATCTCCATCTGGCTTTTGAAAACCTGAAGGAAAAACTTCAGCGGGAGGGTCTGTTTGATCCGGGCCGTAAACAATTATTGCCATCCTACCCCAGCAAAATTGGAATTGTGACTTCACCCACAGGAGCCGCCATTCGCGATATGATTAATATCCTGAGTCGTCGCTTTCCACTGGCTGAAATAATTCTCCTGCCGGTGAAGGTTCAGGGTGATGGGGCAGCCGCAGAAATTGCCAATGCCATAGAAGTATTTAACAGTATGAAAGAATGTCAGGTTCTCCTGGTTGGTCGTGGGGGAGGATCCTTGGAAGACTTGTGGGCTTTCAATGAGGAAATTGTAGCACGAGCTATCGCAGCATCGACAATCCCCATCGTCAGTGCGGTAGGACATGAAACGGACACCACTATTTCTGATTTTGTAGCAGATCATCGTGCACCAACACCTTCTGCAGCTGCCGAGCTGGTTGTCCCCGATCAGATTGAACTTATCAAATGGTTTAGCCAGGTTGAGCAATCCCTTCTAACCACTGTTCACGCCAGAATTGATAAGTATGGGATGCGTCTAAATTCTATCGCCAAATCCTATGCCTTAAAGAGGCCTGAATTGATGATCGACCAATCTGTTCAGAAACTGGATCAGCTTGAGGATAGATCACTTCGATCAACTCAGGATAAAATATCCAAGCTTACGGCCCGACTGGACAACATGGCTGTTTCCATCGAAACCTTGAATCCGCTATCCATCCTGGAGAAGGGGTATTCAGTCCTCAGTGATTCCCAGGGCAAATTGATCCGCTCCATTGATCAGGTATCTGATGGCACAGAGCTCCGTATGCGGCTCAACGATGGAGAAATCAGCTCCATTGCCAGGGATGTAAAAAAGAGAAAAATAAAGTGACCTTAACCAGAGGGAGTTTCTAAATTTAATTATGAGTGAAAAAGACAAATCATTTGAACAACTCATGCAAGAGCTTGAGACTCTGGTAGCTAAGCTGGAAGGCGATGATCTCAAGTTGGATGACGCTATAAAGCAAAACGAACGTGCTTTAAAATTGATCCACCTTTGTCGTGATAGACTGGATTCTGCTCGACAAAAGATTGAAAAGCTGGTTCGTACAGCAGATGGTGGTTTTGAAAAGCAAATGCTGGACTAAAGTTTAATCCGGGGATAAAATGAAATTTGCTATTTGGGGTTTTCAAAGTGATGCAGAGATTAAATCATATGTCGGTGAAATTCTCAGAAAGCTGCTTGATGAAGAACATGAACTGTTCATGTTGGATAGTTTTGCCCAGCAGGTAGAATGTGACAATCCAGAAGTAAATATTATCAATGAAAATGGTATCCCACGAGATACAGATTTTATTATATCCATAGGTGGGGATGGAACCTTACTCTCGTCCGCGCAGGCTGTCATGCGCACGCCCATACCCATTCTGGGAATAAACCTGGGAAGTCTGGGTTTCCTCACTACCCTTGAACGAGACTGGCAATCTGGTCTGGATGAGATTCTCAGAGGTCATTATCGTATTGAAGAACGGATGGTTTTGAATTGTCGTCTGGAATATGAGGATGGCACAGAGGAAACATTGTGGGCTTTAAATGATGTTGTCATTGAAAGAGCTGACGTGTTTAACCTGCTGGCTACTGAAGTCCGGGTAGGTGAGGAATTGCTCAATAGATATCTCTCAGACGGGCTCATATTTTCCACACCAACAGGCTCAACCGCCTATGCATTATCTGCCGGTGGACCCATTGTTGACCCCAGTCTGGAGGCTATATCGATTACCCCAATCTCTCCCCATACTCTATCTGTTCGACCAGTGGTCTTGCGGGGAGATAATAGTATATATGTCACCTTAAGTGATCCAAAGGGTCTGGCTCATTTGCATGTTGATGGTAAAAATACCAGGCATATTGATGGCAGCATTCGAATTCGAATTCGTCCCAGTTCCTATAGGATTCAGTTGGTGGTGACACCTGATAACACGTTTTATGAGAAGTTACGTAAAAAACTCAATTGGGGACAGCGCTCCAGCTGAGTATTATACCATATTCACCTCCAAATGACCTTTTAAACTGAGGAGCCATTACCCTTCGAGAGCCTCCAGCCTGCGCTTACCAGCTACGGCCTGGCAGGCAGGGAGACAAGCAGAAGTGTCTTGCTGAGGCTCTCGAAGTATGACACGTTACGTGCAACATGGAGGTGTAATTGGTATTACTTAGCTTATCTGGCGGTGGACCCGATAGATACAATCATTCATAACCACAGGAATTCCAGCTTCTCTTACCAGCTTTGCGGCATCCTCATTGTAGACATTGTCCTGCATCCAGACCAATTTTAGGGACTTGTTTTTGAGAGCGCTTTCCACAATTGGGACGACCTGATCTGATCTTCTGAAAATGTTCACAATATCAATATCCGAATCAATACTCTCAACATCAGGAAAACATTTCAGGCCAAACAATTCATCTTGACCTGGATTGACTGGTATCACCGTATATCCCTCAGATATTAAATACTTGCTAATCCAATGGCTTGGACGCGCAGGATTGGGGGAGGCACCTACAACAGCAATGACTTTACTGCTCAACAGAATTTTGTGTGGATCAGTCATTAGTTCTTCACGAAGATATTTTTTAACACATAGCCGGCAACATCAGGGTTTTCTTTAAGGCGTCGGCTGGAATAGGCATACCATTCACTCCCAAAAGGGACATAGATGCGGACACGGTGACCCAGGCTGACCAACTCATCAAGTCGTTTCATAATGGGGACACCCAGGAGTGCCTGAAATTCATAGTTGTCTGCTGATATCTGTAATTCACTAATAATTTTTAGAGATTCATCGATTAAAAAAGGATCGTGGGTTGCTATCCCGACATATGCTCCACGCTCCAGCATTGCTCTTACAAGACGGATGTAATTTTGGCGGACTTCATCTGCATCCTGATAGGCAATTTGTGGAGATTCTTTATAGATGCCCTTGCAGATCCGTAAGTTTCCAGAACTGGCCGCTATCTTGGTCACATCATCCACACTCCGATGCATATATGCTTGAATTACAGTTCCCAGCTGAGGGTACTGACCTCTAAGACGATCATACATATCAAGCGTTTTGTCTGTATAGGGAGAATCTTCCATATCAATGCGGATGAATACATCAGCCTCGTGTGCCTTCTGAACAATGGTTGCTATATATTCATTGGCGATATCCTCAGACAGCCCCAGACCCATGGCAGTGGGTTTCAACGAAATATTTTTGGAGATGTCGTTCTTAGCGACTTCCATGATCAAATCAAGATAGGAATCTCGGGCTTCCCTGGCCTGCTCATTTGAAGTAACAGATTCTCCAAGAATGTCCACAGTCGTCAAGAACCCTTGTTCTTTCAGTCTCAGGCAAGTAGCCATGGCAGAAGCAGTATCTTCGCCAGCGATATAACGTTTAGAAATCATTTTTACAATAAAGCGGGGAGCCAGGGGCATCAGGGCGACGATCAGTTTATTGAACACTTCTCCTCCGTGAGAATTTCATCTGTTTCTGTCAAAATTGTTCAGCGTAAAGGGCGCTGGTAGTACTCGAAGACTTTGCCAGTATCGTGCCAATTGGGGTATTTTTGGAGGACGCGGGTATGAAGGGAAAATTGGCTGGAGATGCCTTCACGGACATGACCAGAGACATACAAATATCCGCGTTTTTTGAGCCAATTTAAATAGACTTTTTTTAACATCTTAGCGTAGCCCTGACCCTGATGCTTCTCTTCGAAAATAAAGGCATAAGTATAGATCGTTTCGTGATCTCCCAGCGTAGGATCCAGGGCAGCCCACTGTTCATCACTAAAATTTTCCAGAGGTACTCCAACCAGAAAACCAATTATTTCATCTCGTAATACGCCTACGAAGGGCAGGGTGTGTGGGTGGTTGAAGTATTTCCAGACGGTCTGTTTGGTGAAGGCTGTTGCTGCACCAAAGGGTTTGATCAATCCCTGAGAAATTTTAATGATTTGATTGGCATCTTTGGCAGACAAAGCATGGATGAGTTTTATTTGAAAATTCAGAGTTGCAGCGATGAGAGCGACCTCTGATCGACTGGGTATTTTAGCAGGTGGTTTGAAAAATTCCAATTGTGACATGGCGTATAAGTTTAAAAGTTAGCTCTGCTCCTTGCCAATTGTTTTTCATGAATATAAGAATTTAGAGCAGATGTGAAAGAGGGGGTAGGTGCCTACGAAATTTTTCTAGCGTAGTTTTTAGTTGAAATGGCTCAGTGTCATCCTAATTTGAAATTCATGTGATGAATGCCAATAATACAAAGGATTGACCTGGTTATATGCTGAAATTGTTCATGTTGGGAAGTGGTAGTGGGGGGAACGCCTGCGTCGTTCAAAATGAAGATACCATGATCCTCATCGATGCAGGTTTCAGTGGTGCTGAAATTCGCAGACGCATGCAGCTCGTTGGGCTGGACCCAGATAATCTGGAAGCCTGCTTGATTACCCATGAGCATGGTGACCATATCAAAGGTGCCAGCATATTATCAAGACGTCACAAAGTACCACTACTCATGCATCCTGCCACCAAACGGGCAGGTCATCGGAAATTCAGCGGGAATGAGAGAATGCGCCATTTTGAAATGAAGGAAGTCATGCATCTGGGTTCCCTTAAGGTGACCAGCGTCCCCACTTTACATGATTCAGCCAGCTCAACGGGTTTCCTGGTGGAAAGCGGTGGTGTCAGTCTGGGATATCTCACGGATTTGGGGGCTGTCACTGAGGATAATTTTCTGGCAATGCGCAAGGCGGATTTTCTGGTTATGGAAGCCAATCATGATCGCGATATGCTATGGAATGGACTCTACCCGCCCCACCTGAAAGCAAGAGTGGATAGCAGGGTTGGTCATCTTAGCAATAGAGACAGTGCAGAGTTTATTGCACTTCTGGCTGAATTGGGCAATCTTAATGGCGTTATGTTAGCCCACCTGAGCGAAAAAAATAATGATCCTGACCTGGCCTTATCTGTCGTCTCACACAGGCAAGAACAGGATCTTAATATTATCCTGGCTCGCCAGGATCAACCATCCAAACCAATCGAAGTGGAGAAAAAATGATGAAAAGATTAAGCATGGGCATGTTGCTCATTTTTCTAGGTGTTGTTGTGCTGGTATCCTGCGGCAAAAAAGCTGTTGATCCAGAAACAGCCTATGTGAAGATGGAAACCAGTCTGGGTGATATATATATCGATTTATTTGAGACTGATACACCTCTACACGCGGCGAATTTTAAGAAACTGTCATCTGAGGGTGCATATGAAGGTATTTACTTTCATCGTGTGATCACTGGCTTTATGGTTCAGGCCGGAGATCCAAATACCCGGGACAATGATGACCGCAGTGATGATGGCGGTGGCAGTATTGGTGAGAGAATTCCTGCTGAAATAGGTCTTCCCCATTTACGCGGTTCCCTTGGCGCTGCGCGAGATGGTAATCCAGAGAAAAAATCCAGCGGGAGCCAGTTTTACATTTGCCACGGAACCCCAAGTTGGCTCGATGGCGACTACACAGTCTTTGGAGAGGTCGTTAAAGGCATGGATGTGGTAGATGAGATCGCCACCCGCCCAGTCGACCCAAATAATAATCCCATTGAGACAGTGACCATCCTTAAAACATCCCTCATCAATCCAGAGGATGTACCGAAATAGCTATGAGCCGTCCCAGCTTTGGTCTGGCTTTAGGGGGTGGGGGAGCTCGAGGGTTTGCCCATATTGGCGTTCTACAGCGTCTTGAAGAAATCGGAATTCGACCTGATTACATAACTGGGTCCAGCATGGGCGCTTTAGTGGCTGCAACTTATATCAAAATGGGTAGTGCCGCTGCCACATGGAATGAACTCGACAGAATGACCAAAAGCGAGCCTTTTCATAAGCTGGGTATGCATCTAATCAATGTGAAAGGCCGGGGAGGTGCATCTTTCTGGCACCAGGTGTCTTCTGCTATTCAGGATAGAATTGTGATCAACCTGGCACACTCAAAACCAGGACTGGTACGCCCCGACCGGGTGGAAGATGCCATCAAGTTTGTCATCACTGAGGATTCCTGGTTTGATTCCGGTACAGAGTTAGGCATTGTCTCAACTGATTTGTATTCAGGGGAGGATGTCTATTTCACTGAAGGTCCGCTACTGCCAGCTGTGATGGCTTCAATAGCTATTCCCGGGTTTTTACCACCTGTCCATTACGAAGGTAGAACACTGGTCGATGGCGGGGTCTCACAACAGGTACCCATCCGTATGGCCCGGGAGATGGGTGCAGATTTTGTCCTGGCAGTTGATGTTGGCCAGAATATAAATCCCATTGCAGACATGGACAACGCCATGGCCATTATGAGTCAGAGTGAGAATATTCGTTCCTGTCATTACCGCGACATGTTAAACAGAGAAGCTGATGTACTCTTACAACCAGAAATGCCAGGTGTGCATTGGTCAGCTTATGATCAGCGCGAGGCTTTTGTCGATCTCGGAATTGCTGCATTTGATGGGCGACGTGTAACTTTTGAGAATGCCTGGTATCAAAAAAGACATCCCCTGTGGGGAAGGATTAAAAATCTCTTTGGATAAGAGATAAACTCAAACGAGTAAGGATTAAACATCATCATGCGACCATCATTCAAACTGTTTTTGCCTGTCATACTGGTTCTCTTGTCTATGAACCTCTGGGGACAGCAGGCACCTCGGGAAATTTTAACAGCCGAATTTGTCTCCAGCCAGAGTGCAGTTTTGGCAGGAGAGACAATCGATGTCGCTTTAATTGTAGATATCCACCACCCCTGGCATGTTTATGCCCCTGTGGGTAATGACGAGTTTACCATTCCGGTAACACCCTCAATTTTTGATGAAGAAAAACCCTTTGGTGTGGGAGAATGGATCTACCCAAAAGCCGATATGATAGCTGTGGCTGGTGTTGACGAACCTGCAGCAGTATATGGTGGCCGAATCATCCTTCGCACCACACTTGCCATAGACCCCGACCTAACTGACTCGATTCAGATTGAAGGTGAAGTATACTACCAGGCTTGTGATGATGCCCAATGTCTCATCCCCACAGCCATAAATTTTTCTTATACCCTGCCACTGGTTGAGGATGCAAGCCTGCGGAGTGCAACCCATACAGAGCTTTTCCCAAAAATCATCCCTCAAACAGAGATGGCAACTGATGCACAAGTTGAGGATGATGAAATCTCTGGTCTGGTTGATGACTATGGGTTAATCCTGACATTCTTTATCATTTTCTTTGGTGGTCTGGCCTTAAATTTGACACCCTGTGTCTATCCCTTGATTCCCATCACAATCAGCTTTTTCGGGGGACAGGATACCAGCAAAGGTCGCACTTTTTGGATGGCTCTGGCTTATGTGCTGGGGATTGCCGTGACCTATTCTGTGCTAGGTGTGGTTGCTGCACTGGGTGGTGGCTTGTTTGGAGCCTTACTCACCAACCCAATTGTACTTCTTGGAATTGCTGCAGTACTTGTCGGTCTATCACTCTCCATGTTCGGTGTTTATGAATTCAGGCTACCAACGGGTCTCATGACTGCCGCCAGCCAATCGAAGGCTGGTATATTTGGCTCTTTCTTCATGGGTCTGACTCTGGGGATTGTAGCAGCTCCCTGTGTGGGTCCGTTTGTTATTGGACTGCTAACATATGTGGCTGCTAAGCAGAGTGTCATCCTTGGATTCACCATGTTTTTCACACTGGCCATGGGTTTGGGTCTACCATATCTCTTTCTGGCCATGTACTCCAGTAAATTATCGTCCCTGCCTCGTTCAGGCACCTGGATGATTGGCGTCCGGGTCATTTTTGGTCTGGTTCTCATCGCAATGGCTATTTACTTCATCATGCCACTACTGGGTGGATATGGAAATCTCGTCATGTCCATTTTTCTTATAGGTTCTGGTGTCTATCTGATCATGTTTGACAATAGTGCTGAAGGAAATCTCGGTTTTAATCGGATTAAACAAGGCATTGCTATCCTTCTCGTTATTATCGGAACCTGGACTGGCATCCCTGAGCCAGAACGTGTGGGCGAGGGTATCACCTGGGAACATCCCACCAGTCAAGTTGAACTGGATGCTCTGTTAATGTCCGATGCTCCAATTATGATTGATGTTTATGCTGATTGGTGTATCCCCTGTAAGGAAATGGACAAATTCACCTTCCCCGATGCAGAAGTTGTTAAGCTTTCCAAGAAATTCACCGCTATAAAAATTGATATGACCAAAGATACTGGCGATTTTGAGAAATATTTTCAAAAGAAATATTCCATAAAAGGAGTCCCTTCGTATATCTTTATTGATAATGGGCTTGAGCTCACTTCATTAAGATCAACGGGATTTGAAAAAGCCGAGGATTTTTTAAAACGAATGCAGGGAGCTCTTTAGGGGAGTTGCTTTTTAATCTCTGGCTATGGTTGACTTGGACAAGTATGTGACTGAAGCAATTACATATTGACCTCGTATATGTCCAGTCTACATTACGAGCTAGACCTGAGGTGGAAATGCGCGAGTCGCAACGCTACATAACATTTTTAATATTTACACTACTTTGTGGCGTTGTAGCTTTTGGCCAGGAAGATGATGAGAACCTTCCATATTGGATTTTTTTCCATGACAAAGAAGTGACCGATCAGGCGAGTTTTAATCCTGCAGAACACGAATTTTCCCACCTATCTCAGCGAGCCCTTGATCGACGTGCCTTACGGGGTACCATTCAAGGACCCAGCTATGGGGATCTCCCCGTTCCGGCTGTATACATAGATGAAATTTTAGGTCCAAATGTCAAGATTCGCACGGTAAGCCGATGGTTGAATGCAGTTTCGATTCTGGCACCGCCTGACTATATCGAGCAACTCGCCGGGAATACCATTGTTAAGAACACCAAACGCATCCATAAAGTTTCGAAGCGTATTATCAAGCGTAATACTCGTGATGATGAAGTTTATCTCTCAGACGCTGACTATGGTGCTAGTTATGATCAAAACGAGCAGATAAATGCGGTAGCAGCCCATGAACTTGGGTATACAGGTACAGATATCTGGTTGTTGATGCTGGACACAGGATTCTATACCGATCATCTGGTATTCCAGCAGGAACGTATCGTGGCTGAGCATGATTTTATTCAAGGTGATTCAATCACCTCCAACCAGGAAGGGGATCCCTTAAGTCAACATAATCACGGGACCTCCACAGCTTCTGCCGCTGGTGGATTTATAGACGGTGAATTCCGTGGAACTGCCTATGAGTGTAAATTCCTTCTCGCTAAAACTGAAATGGTTAATGAAGAGATTGAAGCTGAAGAAGATTTCTTCGTTGCAGCACTTGAATGGGGTGAAGCCCTTGGAGCAGATATCGCCTCCAGTTCATTGGGATATCTTGATTGGTATACATATGAAGATGATCTTGACGGTGAGACAGCGATTACGACCCGGGGTGTGGATTATGCAGTAGGCCTGGGAATGGTGTGTGTGACGGCTGCTGGAAATGAGGGCAATACAGATTGGTATCATATCATTGCCCCTGCAGATGCAGACTCAGTTATTTCTGTGGGTGCAGTTGATGCATTTAACGTGTCACCTGGGTTTAGTTCTCATGGTCCAACTGCAGATGGTCGCATCAAGCCTGAAGTTTTAGCCCGAGGAGTAGCCACCTTCCTGGCCGGTACAGACAGTACCCACGATTTTATTTCTGGCTCAGGGACTAGTTTCGCAACACCACTTGTTGCTGGAGCCTGTGCTCTCGTCCTGGAAGCACATCCTAACTGGACGCCCATGATGGTCAGGGAAGCGCTCATGCTAACCGCTGATGGGAATACCTCGCCGGACAACACTCGCGGATTTGGACTGATTGATGTCATGGCAGCCATTGATTATGATTTTGGGATTACGGCCGGTGATGTAAGTGGTGATGATGAACTCAATGTTAGCGATGCCGTTCTATTACTGGAATGGGTTCTGTCTGATATTGAACTCACTGAAATTCAATTTGATGTGGCAGATATCAATGATGACCTCCAGGTTGATATATTGGATATTGTGGTTTTGGTAGAGTGGATTCTAACTCTATAAGAAATTAGTAACTTTTTTTAAAGCCCCCAAGTGGGGCTTTTTTTATTGCAGTTAGGATTGAAAGCGCTAAAATGAGCCAAATGGAACAACCTGAAAAACCTGAACTGCTACCATTTATTATTGATGGTCCCCCCTGGGAGAAGAAACACGAATTAGGGTTCTTTGTAGCATTCATTGAAACCATAAAAGCCTTCCTGCTAAGACCGGCTGCGACCTATAGCGTCATGAGAAGAAATGCGGGGATTAGTGATGCCCTGGTTTACACATTGGCTATACAGGTATTCACCTTTTTATGGACTTTTGCCATTGCTGAGCCAAATCCAGAGATGTTTTTGCCTGAAAGTCCAGAGCTACGTGAACTCATCGATCTACCAGAGAACTTCTCTCAGATCATGATACTTGCCTATCCAATCTCTGTCATTCTACTCCAGTTTATTTCGGCCTTTGGGGTGCATCTCTCACTGAAATGGAGAGGCCTCCAAACTTATGATTTCACACTCATCTTTAGAATGTTTGCATATGCGAGTGGGACTGCATCATTATTGATACTGCTTCCAATTATTGGTGGGGTGTTCTCACTTGGAATGACAATTTATCTTGGCTACATGGGATTAAGAACCATCTATGCCATGGATGCAGGATCATTTTTAATTACAGCAATTATGGCCTTTTTCCTGACACTGGGATTGTATCTTCTCTCAGTATTTGGGATTACCATTCTCGTATTGCTTTTATCTTTCATTTTTTAACCGTTTACTCCCCCAAGGGTTGTTTCTCCTTACCAATTTCAATGGGAATCGTCTAAGTGTTATAGACAATTCTCTGGAGCGTGGGAACTTACTTATCACATTACCGTTTCAGACAAGGAAGAAAGGGGTACACCATGTTGACATTCCCAACTATCAAAACTAACTTCCGTCCACATATGCAGGTAAAAAAAATAATAATGATGTTTCTCATGGTTGCAGTGCTTCAGTCCTGCTATACCATGTTGTACCCACCTAGAACGCTCCCACAGACCGTGACAACAGTTGTCTCTGAACCTGCCATGGTCAGCACCATTGGTGGTAGCGGAGTATATGGCTGGGATCCCTATTGGGAACCCGCCCTGCCGTTCACCAGTTATCACACAGGATATGGTGCTTCCTATTACAGTCCCTATAATTACTACGATTATCATCATCCCCATTATGCTCCAGTATATGTGGTTAGCGAATCAAGAGATCCCACTCCAGCAAGAGATTTTGACCGCGATGAAATGCAAGGTGGCTCCAGACTTCGTGAGAGGAATGATGCTTCCTCACTTTCCGGTTCTGGCAGTAAGGGGAACACTGTCGGGTTAGGTAGCGGCATGTCCTCAGCAGCTTCACCTGTAATAATGCCGATAATTACAGATCCTGTTGTTATCCAGCCTCCAATAATTTATAAGCCCAGAAATGATGAAGCTAAGCCTGTAATTAAAAATGTTAAGCCAGTTAAAGTGAAGAAGTCAAAACCGGCTAAAACACCCAAAGCTAAGGCTGTTAAGAAACAAGAAGCATCAGAAAAATCGGATTCTCCTCCTCCCAAAAAACGCAGCCGAATCCGGAACTAATTCAATATGAAAAATAGAATAATTTTTATTACCATGCTCCTATGGGCAGTTAATCTTTTTTCTCAAAATTATCTTGATGTCATCCGACCTTTTCGGGGAATGAGAGGCATCTCAGGCTCTGAAAGCGGTGTTATCCCGGCTTCCATGGGAGCCAATAATGCCTTAATGGGCAATCCAGCAGTCCTCAGCTATAATGAAAGGGCCTTCTTCTCAGCAGATTTGAGTTATGATCAGGTCACAGGCAAAAGTGTATTTAATTCAACCGTTTGGGAAAATCTCCAGGATCAACAATTGCGATTTAACAGCCTGACCTACATCAAGCCTGTTCAGGTCTATCGAGGCGCCTGGGTCTGGGGCGTCAATTTGCAGCGCATAAACTCCTTTAGCAGTATCAGCCAGTTTAATGATTTTGATCCTGATGAAGATTTTTATTATAAATACTTGTACCAGGAAAGTGGGGATTTGTATGCCCTGACTGTCGGGACCTCTGTGCTGGTTACCATGAATACATCTCTGGGGTATGCAGTTAGCTATCTCACAGGTAAGAATTCCTTTAGCAAGTTGTATGAAGAGACTGATCCTCAGGATATGTATACCTTCAATAGGTTTGTAGATAGTCTGCAATTTAGTCCAAGCTACCACGGATTTGGTGCCCGTGTAGGTCTTTTGAGTGAGGTATCTGAAAATCTTAATCTGGGAATCTCAATTGAACTGCCCTCACGCATATCAGTTGACGAATCTGCCAGTCGTGATTCTACAGAGTGGTATGATGATGGCACCCAGCAAATCTTTTCCCACGATAAATGGTCAGGGTTGGAATACACAACCTGGGGACCCTGGCGAATAGGGCTAGGGCTCGGGTTTGTCGCAAACCCATTTGAGGCCAGTATAAATTACCGCTATCACAAATATTCTTCTGTTTTTTTAAAGAGCGATTTATATGATTCAGAAACGGGGGAAAGTCTGGAGCGGCTCGTGGATGAACAGGTGAGCAAGTATGTGCAGGATGTCCACGAATTTTCGGCATCCCTGTTATGGGCCCTTGATCCTCTCACGCTTTCCTTTGCAGCTACTCTGATGAATGATCCTCTAAACTATCGATTCGACAACATTATTCGCATGGATATGGGTGTGGGCTATCAATTACGTTCTGGAATTGGATTTACGCTTGCCCTACGCAATGAACAATGGCAAGGCGATCTCAACCACACACTGGAGAGCAGTGTGAAGCGCTCTGTTGATGTTGAAAATTCGTTCTCTAATATTCAATTTGGATTGAAATACATACTTTGATGCGAAAAAAAGTACCAGTAAACATAATTAAATCACTTCTCCTTTTCACAATAGCGGGCTTCCTCAGGGGACAAAGCGCTTGGAATACAGGAGACTTAAACCTTACCTATCAGAGCATCCCTGATCCTGCTCAAGCTCTTGATCTATCCGGTGATCTTATCTCAGACGACGTCCCCCATGAAGGGGTTGGGGGATTTGAATTGAGCCTGGGTGATACCAACCTGGTTACCCTGCTTGCCTATGATCTTTATGTAAACGGGAGTGATACGCTGGCAGACATCTTCGTCATTTTTATGAGTGATACAATTCCTCTGCAGGAAGGGACCTATACTGTTAATCCGGCTCCAGACGCTCTGAAAATGTTTGTCTGGTTGAGCGAAGTAGATCCCGAGAGTCTGGCTGGCCTGATCGATGAATCATTTACACTGGATTCACTGGGGGTTTTCGATCCCTACATTTCAGTTTCAGGAGAATTTGAGATTATCGCCAATAATGCGTTCCATTTTGAGATGAATTTCTCAGGCCTTATGTTCAATACCAGTTTTCAGCTACGGACAGTAAGTGATGGAAGCATTAATCTCTGGAATACCCTTCCAGTTTCAGTTTATACACGAGGATCGGTGGACTATAGTGTAGGGTCTGAATCAGGAAGTATAAATGGTGTCCTGAATCCGCTTACAGAATCCGAGGGTGCCGGAGCACTTCTCACACAGAGCGGGGATACATTGACCTATAATTTCATCTCCTATCTTGAGCAACCTGATAACTCGTATGATGTCTATGGCCTGGTCTTGACAGGCACCGAATCCCACTTTCCTCTGGATGGCTCAGAATCAGAATTCAATATTTCGCTAACCGATGCATCTTTGCCCAATGCAGTACCATATATGATGCAAGATGTGGCTCTGGATGAAATCTTCATGCTTTTGGAATCCGGAGAACTTCCTACACTGGATCAGCTAAGCCAACTATATCTTCCCATAGGATTGGGAAGCGCTACTTTTTCTTACACAGCTGAAGGGAATGCTCAATTAAACATGGGAAATGTTCTCATGACAAACAGCACAGCAGATGTTACCCAGCTAAGCACTGATTGGCTCCTCACCAACAATCTTCCTTCAGCGATTAATGATGATATTGTCCTTAACCCAAATTCAACAAAGATTGTGGGACCCGCTTATCCCAATCCCTTTAACAGCAGCACCATGATCCCGATTCAGTTGACTGCAGGGACTACTGTTGGGGCTCGCTTCTACAACCTGCGCGGTCAGGAGGTCTACACCCTGGAGTTTGGATATCGTGGACCAGGGCATCATCAATTACTCATTGATCTCGGTATGACCAATCAGGGTGGTGGTATTTATTATTACTCTCTTTTTACCCAACAGGGTCAACTGGGGAGTGGGTCTTTCGTTTATCTGAAATAGACCATCCCGACACCGCTGACGGGGGAAAGGGTTACCCCATGATAAAAATCGTCATATAAGCAAAAATTAATCGCCTTTGGGCTTCCTTTGGCATGATATTTATATATGTTTGAGGCGATGCTTTACGAACAATTCTCAGGATTAAATCCACTCGCCATACACAGGAGAAATTAATGACACGTAAGATGGTAACCATCGATGGGAATGATGCAGCTGCATACATAGCCCACAAGACAAACGAAATTTGCGCTATATACCCAATCACCCCTTCTTCAAACATGGGTGAGTTGGCTGATGCCTTTAGCGCCCAGGGAAGAACCAACATCTGGGGTACGGTCCCAACTGTAGAAGAGATGCAAAGTGAAGGTGGAGCTGCTGGTGCAGTCCATGGTGCGCTACAGACTGGTGCCTTGACTACGACCTTTACAGCCTCTCAGGGCTTGCTGCTCATGATTCCCAACATGTATAAGATTGCTGGTGAGTTAACCGCAACAGTATTTCATGTATCGGCTCGGTCATTGGCTGCTCAAGCTCTCTCAATTTTTGGTGATCACTCTGATGTGATGGCCACCCGTGCAACTGGTTGGGCTATGTTGGCTGCAAACTCAGTGCAGGAAGTTATGGATAGCGCCCTTATTTCCCAGTCAGCCACCCTCCAGACCCGCGTTCCCTTTATTCACTTTTTTGATGGATTTCGTACCTCACACGAAGTCATGAAAATTGAGCAACTCGAAGATGAAGATATCCGTGGTATGATTGATGATGAATGGGTGATTGCCCATCGCAACCGTGGTATGAATCCCAACCGACCCGTTCTTCGCGGAACCGCCCAGAACCCTGATGTTTATTTCCAGGGACGCGAGACTGTCAACCCCTTCTATGAAGCTGCTCCTGAGTTGGTGCAAAAAACCATGGATCGTTTTGCCAAGATTACTGGCCGTCAATATCACCTATTCGATTATGTGGGACCTGAAGATGCTGATCGTGTGATCATCATCATGGGTTCTGGTGCTGAAACCGTGGAAGAGACCATTAACCACATGAATGCAAATGGTGAGAAAGTCGGAATGCTGAAAGTTCGTCTTTTTAGACCCTTCTCTATCAAGCATTTTATATCAGCCCTACCTGCATCCGTTAAAAAAATCGCTGTCCTTGATAGGACCAAAGAGCCAGGTGGTGCCGGCGAGCCCATGTATCAGGATGTGGTGACTGCCTTTGCAGAAGCCGCCATTGAAGATTACTTCCAGTTCGAGAAAACTCCGGTTATCATTGGTGGTCGCTATGGTCTTTCCTCAAAGGAATTTACACCGGCCATGATTAAGTCGATTTACGATGAGCTGAATTCAGCCAAACCTAAAAATCACTTCACCATCGGTATTAATGATGATGTGTCCCATACTTCATTGGATTATGATCCAGAATATCGAACCATTAAAGGTGAAGTATTCCGGGGTCTCTTTTATGGTCTGGGAGCTGACGGTACAGTTGGAGCCAATAAGAACTCCATTAAAATTATTGGAGAAGGCACTGACAATTATGCCCAGGGTCATTTTGTTTATGACTCCAAGAAATCAGGGAGTACCACCACATCTCACCTTCGTTTTGGAAAAGACAAAATTCAATCAACCTATCTTATAGATAAGGCCAATTTTATCGCCTGTCACCAGTACGAACTCCTGGAGCAGTTTGATGTGCTTTCCAAGGCAGAAGAAGGTGCGACTTTCCTATTGAATAGTCACCTGAACAAAGATGAGATTTGGGGTGCACTATCAAGAGCTTATCAAAAACAGATCATTGATAAGAAACTTAAATTCTATGTGATCAACGCAGTTAAAGTTGCCCAGGAAACGGGCATGGGTATGCGTATAAATACCATTATGCAAACCTGCTTCTTTGCCATCTCAGGCATTCTTCCCAAAGATGAATCCATTGCTAAGATCAAGGAAGCTATTAAAAAGACCTACAGTAAAAAGGGTGGATCCATTGTGGAGAAAAACTTCCATGCTGTGGATCAATCTGTCTCCAACCTTTTCCAGGTTGACGTGCCAACGACCCTGAATGGCAGCGATGCACTTCGTTTAATCGTACCTGAGGCTGCTCCTGAATTCGTTCAGAAAGTCACTGCTGAGATTATTGCAGGTCGTGGAGATGATCTTCCCGTGAGTGCCATGCCCAATGATGGTACCTGGCCTACAGGGACCACACAGTGGGAGAAAAGAAATATCGCACTGGAAGTTCCAGTTTGGGAACCAGATATTTGTATACAGTGTAACAAGTGTGCCATGGTTTGTCCCCATGCTGCGATTCGTCCCAAAATTGCAGATGAGAGTGCATTCGAAGGTAGCCCGGCAACCATGAAGCATGTGAGTGCCAAGGGTAAAGAGTGGGAAGCAGGATCTCAGTATATTCTACAAGTTGCTGTTGAGGATTGCACGGGTTGTAATCTCTGTGTTGAAATCTGTCCCGCCCGTGATAAGAGCAATCTCAGTCGCAAAGCCATCAACATGGCCGATCAGCGTCCATTGCGTGAAGCTGAAAGAACCAATTGGGATTTCTTCATGGATCTTCCTGAAGTGGATCGCTCCAATATCAAACATTCCACTGTCAAGGGCTCACAGCTTTTACAGCCTCTTTTCGAGTTCTCTGGAGCTTGCGTGGGTTGTGGAGAAACACCCTATGTTAAGCTCACGTCTCAATTATTTGGGGATCGTATGGTGATTGCCAATGCAACAGGTTGTTCATCCATTTATGGTGGTAATCTCCCCACAACTCCCTGGTCTACCAACAAGGCTGGACGAGGACCAACATGGAACAATTCGCTCTTTGAAGACAATGCTGAATTTGGTCTGGGATACCGTTTATCCATTGATAAGCATCAGATACATGCTGTTGAACTTATGACCCTTCTCAAGGATGATATTGGTGCTGATCTGGTTGCTTCAATAGCCAACGCGTCTCAAGCAAATGAGCCTGAGATATTCGAACAGCGTATGCGTGTGAAGCAAATGACTGACATTGTTGAAAAACTGGATACACCTCTGAGTAGACAATTGTTATCGGTTGCCGATA
The DNA here is from genome assembly GCA_016784545.1 of Candidatus Neomarinimicrobiota bacterium. NCBI lineage: Bacteria > Pseudomonadati > Fidelibacterota > Fidelibacterota bacterium. The sequence continues at coordinate 31,135 of JADHUM010000026.1, read as the reverse complement.
ATCTTGTCAAGAAGAGTGTCTGGATCATGGGTGGAGATGGCTGGGCCTACGATATCGGTTATGGTGGTCTTGATCATGTTCTTGCTTCAGGTAAGAATGTGAATATCCTGGTTTTGGACACCGAAGTTTATTCAAACACAGGTGGTCAGAAATCCAAAGCTACCCCTCTTGGTGCAGTTGCGAAATTTGCTGCTGCCGGAAAACCATCAGGTAAAAAAGATCTCGGGATGATGGCCATGAGCTATAAAAACGTCTATGTCGCCTCCGTGGCAATGGGCTCAAGTGATGCTCAGACAGTCCGCGCCTTTATGGAAGCCGAGGCATATGATGGTCCATCGCTTATCATTGCCTATAGTCAGTGTATCGCACATGGAATAGATATGGCCAAGGGAATGGATCAGCAGAAGTTGGCAGTTGAAAGTGCTTATTGGACACTTTATCGCTACAACCCAATGTTGGCAATAGAAGGCAAAAACCCACTCACACTGGATTCCAAACCTCCTAAGAAACATGTCCGTGAATATGCCATGAATGAAACGAGATTTTCTATTCTGAGTCGTATTGACCCTGAGTTGTCAGCTAAATATATAGAAGCCTCTGATGTAGCAGCCAAAGAAAAGTATGAATATTATGCCAAGCTGGCTGCCATAACATACGATGAAGCTTAAGTGAAGATCATAAAGGAATAATTGATATGCGTCTAAGTACAAATTATATGGGCTTGGAATTAAAGAATCCTTTAGTTCCCTCAGCTTCACCGCTGACAGAAAAACTGGATAAAATTAAGATACTTGAAGACAATGGCGCCTCTGCAGTGGTGTTGTTTTCTCTCTTTGAAGAACAGATTGAGCAGGAAGACAGCACTATAGAGCATTTTATGGACTATGGGACCGATTCATATGCTGAATCTCTGAGTTTTTTCCCACAGGCTCATGAATATCTGTCTGGACCCCAGGACTATCTGGAAAATTTGCGCAAAATTAAAGAGGGTGTGGATATTCCTGTTATCGCCAGCTTGAATGGAGCCACTCCTGGTGGATGGATGAAATATGCCAAGAAAATCCAGGAAGCCGGAGCTGATGGTCTGGAATTGAATATTCACTATTTACCTGTGGATTTCAATGAGAGCAGTGCTGACGTTGAAAAGCGTTACACAGATATTGTGAGCTGGGTGAAATCTAATGTGGATATTCCAGTTGCCGTTAAAATTGGATCCCGGTTTAGTTCTCTACCTGCAGTAGCCAAGGCTTTGGAAGGAGTTGGCGCAGATGCGCTGGTCATGTTTAATCGTTTCTACCATCCTGATATCGATCTGGAAAAGTTGGAAACCAGGCGCCAGATTCATTTGAGCCATAGCAGGGATATTAGACTTCCCATGCGCTGGATATCCATTCTGCGTGGAAATGTGAACATGAACTTTGCTGCCAGCGGCGGTGTTCATAGTGCCAGTGATGTTCTCAAGCTTGTCATGTCCGGCGCTGATGTCACTATGCTGACCTCAGCACTCATGGCCCATGGTCCCGAACTGATTAAAACCATCGAGAAAGACCTGATCACCTGGATGGATGAGAATGAATACCAAAGCATTGCCCAGATGAAGGGTAGCATGAGCCTCATTCATTCACCCAAGCCACAAACATTGGTTCGTGATAACTATATGCGAACTTTATTGGATTTTCAGGCCCAAAATAAATTCTAACTGATATCCTTTAACTTGCGGGACTCGAATTTTCGAGTCCCGCATTTTTTTAACAAGCAATACCGATTTTTTGCAGGTCATGATTATATTATGAGATCGCAGCGCGATGAACTGCTGTCTCACTTTGGCTTATGGTTAAAGGAAGAATAATGATGACATCAAATGAATCAGAGCAACGTAAAGGTTTCTGCCCGGTGTATGATATTGAATGTCCATCTGGTCCTGAAGCTGCTAATGATTGTGAAAATCGCTTCAAAAGCGACTACAACCCATTGACAAGTTTTCGCGATTCTGAAATTGAGCATTGTGCCATTTACCGTATGGAGCAGAAAGCAGAGCTCGAAAAAGATTCAGACGAGGATGAGGAATACAATTAAAATTCATCTAAGGATGAGGAGTAATATTTGTGAATGCAGCTGAAAAATCGTCTGAATTTAAATCTGTACAGGATGTGCTTAAACGAGCCATTCTTTTAGAAATGAATGGTAAAGAGTTTTTCGCCATGGCTGCCAAGACAGCCACTTCCAAGGTGGCCAAAGAACTTTTTGAGCATATGGTGAAAGAGGAAGAACATCACTTAAAAATCCTGCAGTTGACTTTCAAGCGGCACCTGGATGAAGGCAAGGTTGTCTTGCCGACGGAAGCAGAGCTCGAATTCGGTTTTAAAGACCCCATTATCGATAAGTCTTTTCTTATGGAATTGAGAAACAGCGATTTTGACTCTTCAGCAATAAGTATCGCACTCACACTGGAAGAACGTGCTTTCAAATTCTATCAGAAAGAAGAACTGGCTGCTACTGATCCTGATATCAAGCAACTTTTTACCTGGCTTACAGACTGGGAAATTGATCATCACCAAAAACTCATGGCTCTGGAGGAAGATTTCAGACAGGAAGTCTGGAACGACTCCAATTTCTGGCCGATGTAAATTTCCCTGCTCGAGGTATCATTTTTTTTCAAGGCGCGGATTCTAATCCGCGCTTTGCGTTTTTGAAATATGAGCAGCTTTATTCCTTAGAATGTCACTAATTCTTTAATGTATTTGAAGTGAGAGATATTGCATGGGAGTAATTGTTGACCTATTTTCCGTTAATATATTTTGAGGAATTTTATGAAACATTTCACCTACATATTTAGCATCCTTTTTATGAGTTCGGTTTTCGCTCAAGTCTATGAAAATACTAATGTCCCCTGTAAGCCCATCTCAGAAATGGCTTCCCACTATTCTGCTCTGGCCAAGGCTTCCCAGCGAGCTGATATTTTTGATTACAACGTGCATTACTACAATCTTGAAATAGATATTAACATTGAAACTGAAATTATTTATGGCAACGTCGAGGTTCACTTATTGCCAGAAGTGGACAATCTGGAAAACATTCAATTGGATTTTGCCAGTGGCATGACAGTCGATGCAGTTACTCTGAATGGAGCCACCTTTAATCACTTCTCCGATTTGCTGAGCATTGACCTTGATGGTAGCTACAATGTGGGAGAATCGGTAGTCGTGGGCATCCAGTATCACGGCCATCCTCTGCAGGGTGGTTTTCAAGCCTTTGCATTTGGCCATCAATACGGCAATGTCACACGACCTCCCATGATCTCGACCCTGAGTGAACCCTATGGGGCTCGATCCTGGTGGCCTTGCAAGGATGTCCCCACGGATAAGGCTGATTCTGTGAGAGTATCCCTGACTACGGATGCTGATTTGGATGCCGTTTCCAATGGAATGCTTGTTTCAGAGACCCTAAATCTGGATAGCACAAAAACGACTGTGTGGGAACATAAGTATCCCATTACGACCTACCTGGTCTCACTGGCCATTACTGACTATACCTACTGGACTGAAATGCATCATTTCGCAGATGGTGATTCCATGCCTCTGGAATACTGGATGTATCCACCCTCAGCAACAGAGCCCATCATGGAAGTCTGGAATAGAACCGCAGATATGATAGATATATTTGGTGAATATTATGGTAAATACCCTTTCTCTGAAGAGAAGTATGGGATGGCTCAATTTGGATGGGGAGGTGCCATGGAGCACCAGACCTGTTCCAGTATGGGTTCATTCGGTGAAAATACGATTGCCCATGAGTTGGCTCACCAGTGGTGGGGAGATCTGGTCACATGCAGCAATTTCCATCACATCTGGATCAATGAAGGGTTCGCAACCTATTCTGAAGCCTTGTATTGGGGCGCTGTAAATGGGGAAGAAGCCTATCATGCCCATATGGCATCAAAAGTGAATGACGTGAACAGCTCGGTATATCGACCTGATACCAGCAGTGTGGGTGCAATTTTCAGCTACTCCATGGTCTATCAAAAAGGTGCCTGGGTTCTACATATGTTGAGACATGTCGTAGGGGATGAGACCTTTTTTGCCAGTCTTGCCGCTTATCGTGAAGCCTTCCAGTTTAGAACCGCATCCACAGAGGATTTTCAGGGTGTTGTTGAAGAAGTCTGGGGACAGGATCTGGAATGGTTTTTCGACCAATGGATTTATGGCATTGGGAGACCCTCATATCGATGGTGGTGGAGTGCCAGCACGGCGGATGAATTTGGAAATTCCCAGGTGACTGTCCATGTTGATCAGATTCAGGGCAGCTCCCTGCCAACATTTAAAATGCCAATTGATCTAAGCTTTGGTGATGGGACCAATGAGGCACATATGGTGATCTGGGATTCCCTGAGAGCTCAGGATTTCAATATCACGCTAAATTTTGTCCCAACTGAACTTTCTTTTGATGAAAACGAGTGGATTCTAAAAAGTGCCAACCAGGTAGCCGATGTAGATGGAGGTTTCAATCCCAGGAGGTTTACACTTCTTGCGGCTTATCCGAATCCATTCAATGGTGAAGTGAATATTCCGTACACCACAGATGCATACTTCCATGGAACACTCAGTATCTATGATCTCCGCGGCAGTGAAGTCTACTCCACGTCCCTGAGGAACACCACGTCAGGGGTATATGAAGTCCATTGGGATGGCAGAGACATCAACGGGATGAATCTTGGCTCAGGGGTATACATTGCGCAAATTACCTCAACTGAACATGGGTCTTTCTCTCAAAAAATATCTATTCTGAAATAATTCCCTGCTGCAATTGCACTAAACTATACACTATTACAGAGGCAAAAATTGCTTTGTCTCTGGGTTTGGCAACATATTTGCCGTTATGTCATCGAAACTAGAAATTTTCACCTAGATGACAGGAAGTTATGAAAGAAGAAAAAAAAGTCGGATACTCAGCCCTGGTGGTTGGCGCAATCTCCCTGGGAGAGGCCTGGCTGAATATATTGGGCGGAGCAGCAGATGCTTTTGATATCTTCTTTCTGGGGTTGGGACTTGTTGCCAGTCTGGCAGGTATTGCACTGATAATTCAAAAGGGTAGCTCAACAGTAGAGGAGTAGTCCTCCTTTTCTAACGGATTCAATTGGAAACAATCTGTGAAAAATCTAAACTTCATCTGGGATTTCTCGCTATTAAGAGTAATATTCTCACAAATAGTAGTTTGATGCTGTAATGCCCAATGATGGGAAAATCCACTGGTTAATGAGACAAGGAGTAATATTGTGATTCGTTTGACTAAAGCTGGGGAATATGGACTGAGGGCCGTGAGGTATCTGGTCGAAAATGGAGATAAGAGCCGCATCAGTATTGGTGATATTTCCGAGAATAAGAAAATCCCTGAACCATTTCTTAGAAAATTGTTCAAGCCCCTTGTTCAACAAGGGATTATTTTTAGCACACGCGGTGTATCAGGTGGTGTACGCTTATCTCGCGATCCAAAAGAAATTACTGTGCTTGAAGTCGTAGAAGCTCTTGAGGGACCTCTGGCACTGAATGAGTGTCTTTTAGAAGATGCTTCTTGTGAATTCATGACCGAATGTGGAATGCATGATGTATGGGATGAGGCTCAAGCCGCAATGGCAAAGGTCCTGAGATCAAAGAATTTGACTGATCTGACCCGCTAGACGCTACAAGGTTTTGTAAATAAGATTCAAATGAGGGAAACATGACAACTGAAGCATCGAAATTGCAAAAGGCACCGGAAATTTATCCCAAGTGGGAAAAAATCAAGGATATGACAGATCAGCTCATTGATATTATGCTGAATCTAAGACAAAGCGGTCATCCTGGAGGCTCGCGTTCCAAAGTACATATGTTGGTTTCACTATTTTTAGGTGGTCCAATGCGCTGGGATATCAGGAATCCACAAAAACGATTTGGTGATAAATTTATCCTTTCTGCCGGTCATGTTGTTCCAGGTATATATGCTCTCCTGGCTGTCCTGAATGAATCTTTGCGTCGTAAATATGCTGAAACCAATGATGAACGCTATTACCTGGGGTCTGCAGATCGTGTCTTAACCTGGGAGGATCTGCTTACCCTGAGAAATAAAGGCGGTCTACCTGGACATGCTGAGATGGCTGGAAAAACCAATATTTTTAAGGCCAATACCGGACCATCCGGACATGGTATGCCTGTTGCCGTTGGTGAAGCCATGGCCCTGAAGTATGTCGGTGCTGAGGATGTCCGTGTTTTTGCTGTGGAAGGTGAAGGGGGTTTGACTCCAGGGGTGACCCATGAATCCCTCAATTCCGCTTATGGTTTGGGTCTGGGGAATCTCCATTTTCTCGTTGACTGGAATGATTTTGGAATAGATGATCGCCCCTTTTCATCAGTTGTCTATGGGACACCAAAAGACTGGTTCGCTCCCCATGGCTGGCGTGTATTTGGCACCGAAAACGGATCCGAATGGGAAAGTGTTAATACTGCGCTTCAGGAAATGGCTTTTGATGAAAACTCAGAAGGTGCTCCGGCAATGGCCTGGTTTAAAACCCGTAAAGGTCGCGGGTATGGCGTTTATGATAACAAATCACATGGTGCAGCTCACAAATTCAATAATCCTACTTACTGGCAGACAAAACAAGAATTTACTGATAAATACGGAATCCAGTTTGATGGGATGGGGGAAGCAGGACCAGACACCAAGGCTGAGCGGACAGAACAAGCCCGCATCAATATGGAAAAAGTATTTGAAGTATTTAATCAGGATCCTGAATTACTCAACTATCTGGCAGATCGCCTGGTGGAGCTGGGAGAGGCTGTTCCTGAAGACAATCAAAGCGTATGGATTGATACCTCAAGAAACCCCCTGAATGATCCCGTCTTAACAGATCTCAAATCATTACCACCAGAACTTTTTGTGAAGCCAGGTGAAGTGGCTCCCAACCGTGGCGGTTTCTCAAAGTATGCATCCTATTTGAACGCCTATGTCAGTAAAAATTATGGCCGTCCGTTGGTGCTGGCCATGTCTGCAGACCTGGCAGACTCCACCAATATTTCTGGTTTTGGAAAAGATTTCGGGGATACTCCCGGGTATGGGTTCTATGACCGAAAGGACAATACCAAAGGAACCATGCTGCCACAAGCGATAACCGAATTTGCCAATGCTGGTATCTGTACTGGAATTGCAGCAACCAATTTTTCAAAAACGCCAGAAGCAGATTTTAATGGGTTCTTTGCAGCGTGCTCTACCTATGGATCTTTTTCCTATCTAAAATATGGTTCTTTTAGAATCTTCAGTCAGATGGTGCAAGACGCCGATGTAAAATTAGGAAAGGTCATCTGGGTTGCCGGTCACTCTGGACCGGAAACTGCCGAGGACTCACGAACTCATTTTGGTATTTATTCTCCTGCAGTTACGCAGCTCTTCCCCAAGGGAAAAGTCATCAATCTGTATCCATGGGAACACAATGAAGTTGCTCCCATGCTGACAGCCGCTCTGGCAACCGATGTACCTATTATTGCCCTCCATCTTACTCGACCTGGTGTTGAAATACCAGATCGCAAGAAACTGGGTATGGCCTCCTATATGGACGCTGCCAAAGGCGCTTATATTATCCGCGATTACAAATCTGATCGTCCCAAAATGGGTACCATCTTTGTGCAGGGTACAGCCACCACCGCTAATTTGCTCAAATTGTTGCCCGAACTCGATAAGCGTGGTCTGAACGTGAAACTTGTGGCTGCCGGAAGTCCACAGCTATTTGCCTTGCAGTCCGAAGCCTATCGTCAGGAGACAGTAAGTGACGCAGACTGGCTGAATTCTACCTTCATCACAAATGGCTCCGCCATCGCCATGCAGGATTGGACAGGCAACCGCCTGTCAATCGAGTATGCCATGACTGCGGATTGGGATGATAATTGGAGGTCTGGTGGATCTCTGGAAGAAGTGATGGAAGAAGCCCATCTCTCTGAGCGTTGGTTGCTGGAAGGTATTGAACGTTTTGCCAACGATCGTGAAGCACGCATGAAACGCCTGGGAATGGTCTAACTTCCCGACGATTATTATAGAGGTTTAAAATGAGAAAATTTGCAAATCGTTATGGCCGTCTGGGAACAGAGACCGCCTTTGCAGTGGGCGCTGATGCAGCAGCCTGGTCTGCCAAGGGAAACAAGGTTTACCCATTTCATCTGGGTGACATGAACATTACTACACCAGAGTATATCAGAGATGCAGCCACCAAAGCTGCCCGTGATGGAAAAACAGGCTATGCTCCCGGTCCTGGCATTATGCCACTACGCGAAGCCCTGGCTGAAGATATTGGTATGGCGCGCGGGCTTAATTACACGGCAGAGAATATTTCAGTTCAACCCGGTGGTAAACCAGTTATTGGTAAATTTCTGGGTGTACTCCTGGAAGAAGGTGCAGAAGCCTTATATCCCAATCCCGGTTATCCAATTTATGAATCTCAGATTGAATACCTCGGGGGCAAAGCCCTGCCATATGGCTATGTGACTACTGAAACTGGTTTTGCCATTAACAAAGAAGAAATTGAGAATCAGATTACTGATAAGACGACAGTGATTATTTATAATAATTATCAGAATCCCATCGGTGCGGAGTCAACTGAAGCGGAAATGAAGTGGATAGCAGACCTGGCCATCAAACATGACCTGTGGGTGCTCTCAGATGAAGCTTATTTTGAAGTTCGTTATTCCGGTCGCAGTAAAAGTATTGCCTCACTGCCTGATATGGCAGAACGGACCGTTATCCTGTATACTTTTTCAAAGAAATTTGCCATGACAGGTTGGCGTCTCGGTTGTGCTGCTGGACCAGAGGATGTGATTGAAGCCATCTCAAAATTCAATACCAACCAGGAGTCTTGCTCCAATCATTTTGTTCAGATGGCTGGTCTGGCTTGTTTGAGTGGACCTGCAGGACCTCAGAATGATATTCTTGATCAATTGAAGCTTAGACGCGATGCCCTGGTGGATGCCCTTCTGGCTATCGATGGCGTAAAGGTTTCCAAACCAGAAACGACATTCTATCTGTTTCCAGATGTGACAGACATATTCAAGCGGAAGGGCTATACAGAATCTTCCAAATTCCGTCTGGACGCCCTCTATGAGACAGGCGTATCCTTCTGTTCCCGTGAGCACTTTGGCAGACCCTTGCCTGGTGAGGAGAAAGTCTTCATTCGATTTGCATATAGTGGTATTAATGTGGATCAGATTCAGGAAGGACTGGCAGCCCTAAAAAGCTTCTGGGAGTAGCCTCGATACATCCTGCTTTTAATATTAGTTTTTTAACCAGATGACATCTTCTTTGGAGATGTCATCTTGATTTTGGATAGGTTTATATGATCACAAAGAAAGACGCTCTCGCTTATCACAGCATGGGAATCCGTAAGGGAAAAATTGAAGTCATCTCCACCAAGCCTTTTGCAACACAAAGGGATCTGAGTCTGGCATATTCTCCAGGTGTTGCATACCCTTGTTTGGCGATTGCTGAAAATCCTGCGCTTGCAAACGAATACACTGCCAAAGGCAATCTGGTTGCTGTCATATCCAATGGTACCGCCGTTCTTGGTTTGGGTAATATTGGAGCTCTGGCTGGAAAGCCCGTCATGGAAGGCAAAGGCGTTCTGTTTAAAAGATTTGCAGATATCGATGTCTTTGATCTGGAAGTTGATACTGAAGATCCAGACGAATTTATCAATGCGGTCAAATTGCTGGAGCCCACATTTGGGGGCATCAATCTGGAGGATATCAAATCGCCAGAATGTTTTTATATCGAGCAAAAACTTCGGGAAGTGATGAATATTCCTGTCTTTCATGATGATCAGCATGGAACTGCGATTATTTCAGCTGCGGCACTCCTCAACGCTGTAGAGGTCGCTGGCAAAAAAATGGGGGATATCCGGATTGTGGTCTCTGGTGCCGGAGCATCGGCACTCTCGTGTAGCGAACACTACATCCGCATGGGTGCTCGACGTGAGAATTTGATCATGTGTGACTCCAAAGGGGTCATTTATAAGGGCCGTACGGAAGGTATGAATGAGTACAAGCTGCCCTTTGCCAATGACACCAAACACAGAACGCTCCAGCAAGCCCTGGACGGGGCGGATGTATTTATTGGTCTCTCCAAGAAAGATATCATTGTCGGTGATGATTTAAAAACCATGGCTCCCAATCCAATTATTTTTGCCATGGCCAATCCTGATCCGGAAATTACCTATCCCGATGCCATGGCCGCTCGCCCTGATGCCATCATGGGAACAGGACGTTCAGACTATCCCAACCAGGTGAATAATGTCCTGGGTTTCCCTTTTATCTTCCGGGGAGCTCTGGATGTTCAGGCAACTACAATTAATGAAGAAATGAAGGTAGCTGCTACCCTGGCACTTGCTGCTCTGGCAAAAGAAGATACACCAGATGAAGTGATACAAATTTATGGGTTGGATCACATTGAATTTGGTCGTGACTATCTGATTCCAAAACCTTTCGATCCTCGGGTGCTCCTTTGGGAATCTGTGGCTGTGGCCGAAGCCGCCATGAAGACCGGGGTCGCCCAGCGCACCATTGATCTTGATCAGTATAGAGAGGAGTTGGAAGCCCGACTTGGAAAAGGCCGTGAGTTCATGCGCACGCTCTATAATCGAGCCAAGGCTGCTCCCAAACGAGTGATCTATCCTGAAGGCGAAAATCCTCGTATCATCCGGGCGAGTAACCTTATTCTCCAGGAGGGCATAGCAAAACCTGTCCTGGTGGGTCCCAAGAAGAAGATTCGAGCTATCGCAAAGAAGTTGAATATCTCATTGAAAGGGGTTGAAATAGTCGATCCTGACAAGTGTGAGCGTCGTGCGGAATTCATCGGCGAATTCTACAAAATGAGACAACGCAAAGGGGTTACCCTGAGTGGCGCCAAGCGATTTATGGAGAGCCGCCATTCTTTTGCAGCGATGATGCTGCACATGGGTGAAGCAGATGCCATGATATCCGGTATTACCCAGCAGTATCCTGATGCACTCAGACCAGTATTGCAAATCATAAAACCGAGAAAAGGGATGAAGCAGGTGGCAGGTTTATTCCTGCTCATCTTCAAAGAGGGGATGAAAATCTTTGCAGATGTTTCAGTTAATATTGATCCCTCAGCCGAAGTACTCTCTGAAATTGCCCTCATGGCAGCCGAGGAAGCACGTCGTTTGCGGATGACGCCTCGAGTAGCCATGCTAAGCTTCTCAAACTTTGGGTCGTCCAGCCATCCCTATGCGAAAAAGATGAGTGAAGCGGTGCGACTGGTTCGGGAAAAAGATCCGGATTTGATGATTGATGGAGAAATGAATGCTGATCTGGCTATTATGCCGGACATTCAAAAAGAACATTATCCTTTTAGCAAGCTGAAGGGGTCAGCAAATGTTCTTATTTTTCCCGATCTTCAATCCAGTAATATCAGCTATAAACTTGTCCACCGTTTGAGTGGTGCAGAGGCCATCGGTCCTATCCTGGTTGGTATGGAGAAACCAGTTCACATTCTCCAGGTAGGTTCAACCAGCGTTCAGGATGTTGCCAATATGACTGCCATTGCAGTCGTTGATGCCCAAGAACAGGAAAAACTCACAAAGCAGGTAGAATAAGACAGCATAATTAAGTATTACATTTAATGCTTTAGTCAAATATTGTGGCATGGAGATTGCCACAGCTGGCTCTAGGAAAATCACGGGAACCACGACCTGTCAATATACAGGATTCGGTTCTTGAAGAGACTTGGGGTACCGTCTATATTGGCGCACCAATGTTGAAAGAAAGGGCACTTTAGAGATCATGCAGGAACATTACGGAATCGCCTTAGCCTTTGGTGTTGTTGCCTTCGGCCTCATGTATTGCGGCTTCATCATACAAAAGCTTATTTCCCCGAAAAATTCAACCGAAGATAAAATGAACACCTATGAGTGTGGTGAAGTGCCAGAAGGGGAAGGTTGGCTTCAATTCAACATCCGCTTCTATGTCGTTGCACTTATTTTTATCATTTTTGATGTGGAAGTTGTCTTTCTTTTTCCATGGGCAGTCGTCTTCAAGGACATGGGCTTTCTTACTTTTGTAGAAGTCTTTGTCTTTATGTTGATTCTTATGGTAGGTCTAGCCTATGTCTGGGTCAAGGGTGATCTGGATTGGGTTAAAATGAAACTGAAATATGGCACCGGTCGCTACTCTGCGTCCAGGCTTCACGAAGCGGAGACCAAATAAATGGGTGCGTTAAACCATAAATTCAATGAGAATATTCTCATTACCTCTCTAGATAAACTTCTGAACTGGTCGCGTTCCGGTTCAGAATGGTATTTCCAGTTCGGGTTGGCTTGCTGCGCCATCGAAATGATGTCAGCTGCTGCTGCTCGTCATGATCTGGAACGTTTTGGCGCCATGCCTAGATCATCGCCTCGTCAGGCTGATGTGATGATAGTTGCAGGAACCGTCACACTAAAGATGGCCACGCGGGTCAAGCGTCTATATGAGCAGATGGCAGAGCCAAAATATGTTATCTCCATGGGCTCCTGTGCCAATTCAGGTGGTCCATACTGGCAACACGGTTATCATGTTCTAAAAGGGGTGGATCAAATTATTCCCGTTGATATTTACATTCCAGGATGTCCGCCTCGCCCTGAGGCACTTCTGGAAGGTCTCATGCATCTTCAAAAGAAAATGCGTGAAGAACATGTTCTGGAAAAGAAAGAAGACTGACGTGACTGAGCAAGAAATTTTCGAAGGCCTTGCCAAGAAATTCGGTGACATGATCATCGAGTTTATGGAAGAAGGTACACACAATCCTACCGTAGTTGTAGATGCATCTGCAATTGCTAAAGTTGTCACGCATCTCAAGAATGATGAGAGGCTTCAGTTTGATTCACTCATGAATCTGGCTGGTCATGATGCTGGTGTGGAAACTGAATTTAGTGTTATCTACCATCTGGTCTCAACCGAGCTTAAACATTATATCACTTTAAAAGTATTCACATCCCGAGAAGATCCCAAAGTTGCCAGCATTGCTGAAATTCACAGAACTGCTGACTGGCACGAGCGGGAAGCTTTTGATTTATATGGAATCATTTTTGAGGGTCATCCCGATCTGAAACGTATTCTTATGGAAGACGATTGGGAAGGTTATCCTCTGAGAAAAGATTATGTGCCTGCTGAGTTTTACCGTGGCATGCGCATAGAGAAGGTGAAATAATGGGCCGCCTCCACGCTGAAGAAATGATTCTCAATATGGGACCTCAGCACCCCAGTACCCATGGAGTGTTAAGGCTGAAATTGAGAACTGATGGCGAGATTGTTTCTCATATCGAGCCTGTTATTGGATATCTCCACCGGTCCTTCGAAAAACATGCTGAAAATCTTGAATATCAGATGGTCACCCCTTTCACGGGTCGTTGCGATTACCTCGCCGCCATGGGGAGTGAACATGGGTATGCCATGGCAGTTGAGAAGATGTTGGGAATTGAACTTCCTGAAAGGGTTGAGTATCTCCGCGTTATTTTTGCTGAACTGCAAAGAATTGCCAGTCATCTCGTGGCTGTGGGAACCTTTGGTCTGGATGTTGGAGCGATCACTCCCTTTATTTATTGCTTCAGGGAACGTGAACTTATTCTTGATCTGTTTGAAATGGCTTCCGGTGCACGTCTGCTATATAACTATATCTGGATTGGTGGTCTGGCTCACGATGTACCGCCTGGATTTGTTGAAAAAACCTACGAATTCCTGGATGCATTTGATGAACACGTCGCTGAATACAATCAAATCCTGACTGGTAATAAAATATTTGTTGAAAGAGCCGCTGATATTGGGGTCATGCCCCCTGAAGTCGCCATCAATTATGGGGTGACGGGTCCCAGCCTGAGGGCTTCAGGTGTCAATATTGATATCCGTCGCACCGAACCATATTCAATCTACGATCGCTTTGACTTTGATATTCCACTGGGTCAGGGTCTTCAGGGTACCATCGGTGACAGTTGGGATAGATATTATGTTCGTGTCCTGGAAATGGGTGAGAGTGCAAAAATTATCCGTCAGGCACTGGATCAGCTACCTGTAGAAGGTGATGTCAAAGCTGCCATTCCACGCCGTATTCGTCCTCCGAAGGGTGAAATTTATTTTCGGAGCGAAAATCCTCGTGGAGAACTGGGCTACTATATAGTAAGCGATGGGAAGAATGTGCCACTGCGTCTTAAGATGCGTTCCCCGGCATTCTCAAACCTCAGTGTTATTAACGAAATTGGCCAGGGCTGGATGATCTCCGATGTCATTGCGATTCTCGGAAGTCTGGACATTGTACTAGGGGAGATTGATCGCTAAATGATACAATTACTTGCTAACTGGATTCTCTCGTTTGACATCCTATCAGGTATGGGTAATTCTGTAGCCTGGGGATTGTCTCTGTTTATCGTTGCTGCACTGATTTTTGTCTTTGTGGCGCTCAATGCTATTGTGTTGGTCTATATCGAACGGAAAGTTTCGGCCTTTATGCAGGTTCGTCTGGGACCCATGCGTGTGGGAAAATTTGGTACCCTGCAAACGGTAGCCGATGCCCTGAAACTTCTCCAAAAAGAAGATATTATTCCCAAGATGGCTGATAAGATCCTCTTTGTGGTAGGACCCTGGGTTATTCTGGTTGCCTCTGTGGTTACCTTTGCGGCTATTCCATTCTCTGATACCCTGCTGGCAGCCAATATGAATATTGGTCTATTCTATGTTGTATCCATCTCATCCATTGTGGTGTTGGGTATTGTTATGGCAGGCTGGGCTTCAAACAATAAATGGTCACTCTATGGTGCCATGCGCTCAGCGGCTCAGATTATCTCATATGAAATCCCTGTTGGCATTACTTTAATTGCTGTCGTAGCAGTGGTTGGCAGTCTCAATCTCCAAACTATTATACAGGCACAGGCCGGTACTGGAACCCTATTTCACTGGATTCCCATCCCGTTGCCAAACTGGTTCATCTTTCATAGTCCCTTTCTCTTTATGGCGGCCTTCGTGTATCTCATCGGAGCCACTGCTGAGATAAACCGAACCCCCTTTGATATTCCAGAATCAGAATCAGAACTGGTGGCTGGCTTTATGACTGAGTTTTCAGGACTGCGCTGGGCACTATTCTTCTTATCTGAATATGCCAATGCCACTCTGGTCGCTTTTCTGGTTTCCATCGTTTTCCTTGGTGGATGGCAAAGTCCTTTTGCTGATTATCAGGACACTCAGATTGGTTTTACCATCATCACCATTGTAGCCATCCTGTGGACACTCTTTGTTCGAGCTAAATCCGGACGGCTTTCGGTTTATCCCGTGGGTTTGAGTCTGGTCATTACCATATCAGCCTGGTTATTTCCGGGTTTTGCAATCTGGATGGCTTCTCCAGGTATTTTCTGGATGTTGATGAAAGTTGGAACCATCATCTTCTTATTGATGTGGTTTCGCTGGACATTCCCTCGATTACGTGTGGATCAACTCATGTATGTCAGTTGGAACGTGCTCCTTCCCTTGTCACTAATAAATCTCATGGGTGTAGCCATCTGGATGTGGCTCACCGGTGAAATCCAATTCTAGGATAGAACCATGAGCTATTTCAGTAATATTAGCAATGCCATCACCACCCTGGTTGACGGGATGAGAGTGACTATGGGGTATTTTGTACGACCCCGCGAACACGTTACTTTGCAGTATCCCGATGAAGTCTGGCCAATTCCCACCAGGAATATTGGTGTGGGTGACCTTGAGAGTTATAACACCATTCGTTCAAAGCTGGTTGTCGATTTTGAGGATTGTATCGGTTGCAAAGCCTGCGAACGTGCCTGCCCTGTGAATTGTATCCATATTGAAACCTTCAAGGCTGGTCCTGAAGAAGATATTGGCACCACCAAAAATGACACCAAAATCAAATTAAGGGTTACCAGTTTTATCATTGATATGAGCGAGTGTATGTTTTGTGATCTCTGTACCCACCCATGTCCAGAAGACTGTATTCACATGACTCCAGACTATCAGTTCATAAGTAATGATAACGTCAAGCTTGCTGTGACGCCTGAAGAACGCTGGAGGGATCGTGATCACCTGATTTATGAGTTCTCCAAGGTTTCTCCCATCGAGCGTGCACAACGCCAGGCTGAAGCTGATAAAGCGGCTGCGGCTAAGGCTGCTGTCATGGAAGCCAAGAAAGTTGCCGCTGAAAAAGCAGCGGCGGCCAAGGCGGAAGAAGCGGCTCGTGAAGCAGCAAAAGCTCAGGCCGAACCTGCATCATCGACTGAATCAGTCGCTCATGCAGCACCAGTTATAGCAGAAACACCTGCTGCTCCTGCTGAATCAGTAGCTCCTGCGCCACCATTTAGATCAGAGACCCCTGTTGTTCATGCCGAGCCCGCTCCCGTAGATGTACCAGCTCTTGAGAGTGCTCGTGAGCCTGAACCCATGGACAGGATTGAGGTCCCCATGGAAACCATTACCACACCAGATGTTCCAGAGGTCAAGCCCGTATCACCTGAGAATACATCAGAACCTGAAACATCAATTGAACCAGAAGATTCTTCAAAAGGGGAGACTGAGAATGGCTGATTTCATTTTCTGGGTTATCTGGGCGCTGATCGTCGCATCAGCAGCACTGGTAGCATTCGGAAATAACCTGATTCACTCGGTGTTTGCCCTTATGGGTACCTTTTTAGGGGTCGCCGGTATTTACATTTTCCTAAACGCAGACTTCCTGGCCGTTACCCAGATCGTGGTGTATGTCGGTGGCATCCTGGTTCTCTTGGTTTTTGGAATCATGCTCACCAATCAAATATCCACTGCTCGGATCTCTCAAAGCTCAGTGCAAAAGGGTGTGGGCCTCGTGGTAGTGCTTGGAGTTGCAGGCATCATTCTTACGGCAGTGCTACCTCACGACTGGGTTGGTTCAACCCTGCCCATGGCGTTTACAGATACGGTGACAGGCATTGGAAACTTATTATTTACCGACTATCTGATATTGTTTGAGATTGCCTCAGTACTCCTGCTGGGTGCCCTCATCGGTGCAGCTACTCTGGCGAGAAAGGAGCAATAAGATGGATCATCTGTCTTCTTACCTCGTCCTCAGTGCCATCCTGTTCAGTCTTGGATTATATACTGTGATAACACGCCGTAATGCTGTGGCCATCCTCATGGGTGTGGAACTCATCCTGAATGCAGCGAATATCAACTTCGTAGCGTTCTCAAAGTTTGTGACCCACAATCTGGACGGACATCTCATGTCAGTCTTTATCATCATGTTGGCCGCTGCCGAAGCTGCAGTCGCCCTGGCAATTGTCTTGAATCTCTATAACGACCGCGGGCACATCAATGTTGATGAAGCCAACGCACTTAAACAGTAGGTGCAGCTGATATGATTAAATTAGCACTCTTCATTCTGTTTCTCCCGCTGTTCTCATTTGTCTTTCAGATTTTCTCTTTCAGACGTTTTGAAGAGAAGAAGGGGGAGTGGGTCTCAGTAGGTATTCAATTTATAACTTTAATACTGTCCCTGGTCATGCTGGGCATGATGCTTTCAAAGAGCGATCCCAATTTTAGTCTGGAACTACATCAGAGTTGGTTGGATCTGGGCTTATTCAAAATTGATCTTGGTGTCTATATAGACAACATCACCGTGATTATGCTGGTGGTAGTGGCCATTATCTCATCTTTGGTTCACCTTTATTCCACAGCATACATGGCCGGGGATGTCCGTTACTCCAGATATTTTGGTTTTCTGGGAATCTTTACCTTTTCCATGAATGGTATCGTCCTGGCCAACAGTCTTTTCATGATCTATATCTTCTGGGAACTGGTAGGACTCTCATCCTATCTGCTCATTGGACACTGGTGGGAAAAAGATTCAGCAGCGAATGCCAGTAAGAAAGCCTTTATTGCCAATCGTATCGGTGATATCGGTATGTTTACAGGCATGCTAATTATCGCCACGGTCCTGGGGACATTCAATTTCCAGCTGATTGGCGAGAGAATCCATGATGGGTTGTGGGCGGCCAACGCCGGGATGTTGTTTGGTGGTATTGAACCCCACAAACTTCTCACTTTTGCAGGTGTCCTGGTGTTTATGGGTGCCGTGGGAAAATCTGCACAATTTCCACTACATGTTTGGTTACCTGATGCCATGGAAGGTCCAACACCCGTATCAGCACTGATCCACGCCGCTACCATGGTCGCTGCCGGTGTTTATCTTGTGGTTCGCATCTTTCCTTTTCTTACTGCTGATGCCATGGCAACCATTGCTTTTATTGGAGGGGTGACGGCCATTTATGCAGCCACCATCGCCATCACGCAGAACGATATTAAGAAGGTACTGGCCTATTCTACTGTAAGCCAGTTGGGCTATATGATTATGGCACTTGGAACAGGCGCTTATGTGGCCGGTTTCTTCCACCTCGTGACCCACGCCATGTTTAAAGGAGCTTTATTTCTGGCCTCTGGATCTGTGATTCACGCCATGCATCATAGTCTCCATCATTTGAATGATCATGAGACTGATCCACAGGATATGCGCAACATGGGTGGTTTAAGAACCAAGATGCCCATCACCTTTGGTGTCTTCATGGTGACCACAGCTGCAATTTCTGGTATACCTCTATTTTCAGGTTTTCTAAGCAAGGATGCCATTCTTGCTGGAACCTGGAACTATGCTGCCAACGTTCATGATGGCTGGCTGGCCCATCTCCATCTGGCCTGGATTCTCCCTGTATTTGGATTTGGAGCCGCAGCTATTACGGCTTTCTATATGTTTCGCCTGATCTTTATGACCTTTTACGGTGAAGCCAGGCAACCTCAGATTTTCAGACATATCAAGGAGTCGCCCAAAGTCATGACGATTCCATTAATCATTCTGGCTATCCTGTCATTATTTTTCGTCTTCACACTGCCATCAGTAAATCCCATCTCAGATCATGGTTGGTTTACTACGGTAGTTCAATCTCCAGAGAGTGCAGTAACCACTGGTCCTGCATTTGACCTGGAGCATTTTGAACATGGTATGCATGAAGCTCATATCCCAGCCATGGTAACTTCACTCTTGGTTGCTGGTCTGGGTATTCTGCTCTCTGTTCTGGTATACCTGTTAAATAAAATTTCTGCTGATAAGCTGGCTGCCAAACTGGGAGCACTCTATCGGGGATCATATAACAAGTGGTATATGGATGAATTCTATATCAACGGAATAATACGACCCTTTCTCAAGGGCTGTAACGCACTTGGTCGTTTTGATCTGGACTTTTATGATCATTATCTCATCAACGGATGGGGTCGCAACACCAAACGTACTTCCAAGGGAGTGGGTCTGGCAGATGATCTTATCGTGGATGGCGCCGTCAATTTCGCCGGTATCATCTTTCAATGGTTGGGGTGGACCTTAAAGTTCATCCAAACCGGTAAAATTCAAAATTATCTCATTTTTGTATTGATCGGCGCAGCGCTGCTGTATGTCGTCAATGTATTCTAGGACTGAAGGAGTCGATTAACGCCATGGAAAATCATTTACTAAGCATTGTAACCTTCCTGCCAGTATTTGGAGCGGTGATTATTGCCCTGATCCCCAAGGAAAAGTTGGACATTATCCGCTGGGGTGCAGCTGCCATCACTGGTCTCCAATTAATTCTGGCTATCTGGATTTTATACATCTTCGATTTCTCAAGTTCAGAGGTTCAGCTTCAGGAGCATTTCGCCTGGATTCCAGCCTTTAACATTGAATATTTTATGGGAATTGATGGCCTGAGTGCCCCCATGATTCTGCTTACAGCCCTTTTAAGTTTCCTGGCTGTATTTACATCATGGAATATTGAGAAAGCTCAAAAGGGGTATTTTGCTCTCTTCCTGCTTCTCGATGCAGGTATGATGGGTGTCTTTTCATCCCTGGACTTCTTCCTGTTCTATATCTTCTGGGAAGTCATGCTCCTGCCAATGTACTTCTTGATTGGTATCTGGGGTGGTCCACAACGTGAATATGCTGCCATTAAATTTTTCTTATATACCCTTTTTGGATCTGTGCTGCTTCTGTTGGGAATGTTAGCGCTCTATTTCATTTCTGAGCCCCATACCTTTAACATGCTGCTTCTGGCTGAACACTCCTCACAATTTGGCAATGCATTGCTGTTGGGGATGAATGCCGGGAAGGTGATATTTATTCTGCTCTTTGTTGGTTTTGCTATCAAAGTGCCCATTTTCCCCTTCCATACCTGGTTACCCCTGGCACACGTTGAAGCACCAACTGCCATCTCTGTTATTCTTGCCGGTGTCTTGCTGAAAATGGGAACCTATGGCTTCCTCAGAATCAGCTTTCCTGTACTTAAAGATGCCACCCTATGGTTCGCCCTGCCGCTGGCTATACTCGGCCTTATAAACATCATTTACGGCGCTATGGCGGCATTGGCGCAAAGGGACCTGAAGAAGATGGTTGCTTACTCTTCAGTTTCTCATATGGGATTTGTCCTTTTGGGTATGGCAGCCCTCACACCAGCTGGTATGAACGGCGCTGTTTTCCAGATGTTCAACCATGGTACCATCTCAGCCATGCTCTTTATGTTGGTCGGTGTCCTCTATGACCGAGCACACCATCGTGATATTGAAGGTTTTGGTGGAATTGCCAAGGTGGTCCCAATTTATGCAGGTGTCACAGCCATGGCATTTTTTGCCGGTCTCGGACTACCTGGTTTCTCAGGTTTTATTTCAGAAGCACTCTGTATGATTGGTGCCTTCCCGGTATTTACCTGGATTACCATATTTGCCACCATTGGTATCGTCCTCAATGCAGGCTATTTCCTCTGGGCTTATCAGAGAATATTTATGGGTGAACTCAATAGTAAATACGAGAAATTGGAGGAGATCAATAATCGCGAATTATTTGCTCTGATACCCCTGGCAATAATCACTTTCTTCCTTGGTGTGTATCCCACACCCATGCTGAATTTGATGAGCGCCACCCTGAATCATCTGGTGGAAGCTGTCAAAACCGCCGGAATGGTAGCTGGTCTGTAATCAAATAGGACATTCTTATGAACCTTAATCAAATCATGACGGATCTCTCCTATTTCATACCTGAGATGATGCTTACCGGGATATTGCTCCTCGTCATTTTGTTCGACCTCTTCCAGAAGGCCGATACTTCTATCCGATCTGGATATGTTGCATTAGCAGGGCTGGTACTGGTGACCATTGCCCTCATCGGCCAGGATGTTTCAACTTCTGTTGGCATATTTTCAAATATGCTGGCCGTGGACCCTTTTGGTAACTATCTAAAGATACTGGTAACTCTGGGTACCATATTAGTAATGTGGATGTCATTCAACTCCAACGAGTTGAAGAACAGGAGGGTAGGGGAATATTATACGCTGCTCCTGGTCCTGGTCCTGGGCATGTATTTTCTGGTATCAGCGACCCATCTGCTAAGTATATACATCTCTCTCGAGATGGTCAGCATTATGAGTTATCTCCTTTCAGGATATCTGAAGGAACAGATGCGCTCCAATGAGGCTTCTATCAAATACGTTGTGTTTGGTGCTTTCAGCTCTGGGATCCTGCTCTACGGATTCTCATTGTTGTATGGTCTCACAGGCAGTGCTGACATTTTTGAAATTCAAGCAGCACTTTCAGCTGGAACTGCCTCACCTGCTCTTATGATGATTATTCTGATTACGATCCTGGTAGGCTTTGGCTATAAGATTGCTGCAGTACCCTTCCATTTCTGGACCCCTGATGTGTATGAAGGAGCACCCGCTCCCATCACAGCTTTCTTATCCGTAGCTCCTAAAGCCGCTGGATTTGCCATTATCATTCGTTTCTTCAATGTGGCCTTATCCAGTGCAGGCAATCCCAACATGGAAGCCTGGGCTGCACTGAGCAACATGAATTGGCAGGCTGTCATTGGTATCCTGGCGATTCTCTCAATGACGGTAGGAAATGTCATTGCCCTCCAACAATCAAATATCAAGCGTATGCTGGCCTATTCAAGTATTGCCCATGCGGGCTATATGCTGCTTGGTGTCGTGGTAGCTGATCAAACAGGTATTGCCGCCGTATTGTATTACGCTGCAGTTTATATGCTCATGAATCTGGGCGCTTTCTTTGTGGCTATTCACATAAAAAATGCTTTTGATACAGAAGAGATTGAAGACTATAAAGCTTTGGGATATAAAGCACCCGTCCTCGGTGTGATCATGGCGATCTTTATGTTCTCCCTCACGGGTCTGCCACCTACAGGTGGTTTTGTGGCCAAATTCTATCTTTTCCGTGCTTTGATTGAATATGGAGATATGTATTTCTGGCTGGCTATCATTGGTCTGATTAATGGTGTTATATCGCTTTACTACTATATGCGAGTTGTAAAGGCCATGTATTTTGGGAAGATTGAATTACCTGAAACGATCCACCAAGCTCCCATCAATGTCACGATCCTTTTGTGCGTGTTGGCTCTGCCCTTGTTATTTGCCTGGATGCTGGGTGACCCCCTCTCCATTTATGCCCAGAATGCAGTCCAGTTCTTCATTAAATAAATAAACACTTCAGTTTGAATAAAAACCCTGCCAAAATTGGTGGGGTTTTTTATTTTAAGATATGGCTGGAACCAGTATGAAAATCTGGTTTCAAGGGGAACCATGCCCAGGTAAAATTTTATGAAGTTCCCAATTAATAGAAAAATCCGAATAGCCTTTACCTGCACAGTGATGTGTCTGTGCTCATGTGAATCTTTGCTGGATATTGAAGTGGGGATTCTCTGGCAAGATGATCCTTTCTTCAGTGATACAGGAACTGTCTATCTGGGAATTTTGAAAGGGAAGTGGGATTCAAACACAGGCTTTGATAACACCGTTCTGGATATATCAGAAGTTCAGCCGGGAATGAATGAAAGCTGCAGGTTCTCCGTTAACACAAGTAAATCAGACAACTTCACAGCCTTTATCTTTATTGATATTGGTGACAATGGGATATACGATGATGGTTATGATACTGTGCTTGGATATAAGTACAACTATGGGGAATCTGGGGGAAATCTTGAAATATCTTTGTCAGCCTATTACTAGCTGTTCTGCTTAATCGTCATCCAATACATCCATATCAAACCACCAGCGGCCAGTTTCATCTATCCAGACCTGATGGGTTAATACTCCATTTTTCTGACACTTAATGCGGTATTCAATACCATCATAACTTCTGTATTTGAAGTTTTTATCTTTAAAATACTTGATAGTAAGTTCACCTTTATTGATATCGTTCCAATCATCACCCACCACCTTTGTAAAACTATCTCTGATTGGGTAGCTACCATATATGCCATAATACATACGGAGTTGGGTTCGAACAGTGCCAATCCCTGCAACAGCTTCGGCGCGCTTGGCGACTTCCAGGTTATGCTGGTAAATGGGTACTGCAGCGCCAGCGAGTACACCAATGATCACGATGACGATCATGAGTTCGACTAATGAGAATCCTCGTATGGCTGTTTCGTTTTTCACGACATGCTGCTCTTTACGTATCCCCTGCAATTTCTATGATAGGGTACAATATAAGTTTTATGTCCAGGAATGGGTATATCAATAGTATCTCAACGGGACACCATAGCAGTATCCTGGTTCTCCCATCTAAGTTTAATAAATATGCTTGTTGCTTGGTGCATGCCAAAGTTAACTTGTGCACAACTCATTCAATATGGAGAAACTGGGATGACAATGAGTCAAGCAGAGTTGGGTGTCCTGCACGAATACATCGGACGATCAAAATCTTATCTGGAGTTTGGATCAGGGGAAAGTACCAGGTATGCTGTTTCCGTACCATCATTGAACACGATTAATTCTGTTGAATCTTCCTCTGAATTTCTCCAAAATCATTTTATGCAAACACCAGAAATTCAGCTGGCTGTGAATCAGGGCCGCTTAACCTTTCACACCTTTGATTTCGGGGAAATGGGGAAATGGGGTCACCTCAAATCCAGAAAGAAAAAGCATTTATGGCCAAATTTCGCTCTGGCTGTATTCTCACAACCTCAAAACCCTGATTTGGTATTAATTGATGGTAGATTCAGAGTGGCATCAACCCTCAGTACCATTCTCAACACACCGCAAGATACTAAAATTATGATTCACGATTTCTGGAATAGACCCAGATATCATATCCTGCTCAACTTCCTGGATGTTGAAATTCAGGTTGATACATTGGGTGTCTTCGCCAAGAAAAAGGTTCTAAACACAAAAAAAATGCAATCTATATTGCGAAAGTATCAATATTTGCCCAAGGATAAGAACCTGGGAATTGTGATAATGAGCGAGCTAAGAAGACTATTTAATCCGAAAAATAAACAGCCTCTCTAACTCCTAACTTCTAACTCCTAACTTCTAACTCCGAACTCTCAACTCTAGATCAGTTCACCAGACCAAGTTTTTTCAACTCTTTTTCGTAGCGGTTTACCAGATCATCCATGTTGTCAATAACCGCTTGAACCGCTTCTGGTTGAGTCATATCGACGCCTGCTTGTTTTAATTGTTCTACAGGATAATCACTCCCACCAGACTTAAGCAGGTTGATGTAATTTGCTCGAGCCTGCTTCTTTGATTTTCGTGTCCCTTCGTTCATTTGTTTGAAGAGGGAAGCAGAAGCAGCATAGCTGGTGGCATATTGGTAGACATAATAGGGAACTGCAGAAAAATGGGGGATTCGCGCCCAGGTAATATCATAAAGTTCATGATTATCCATGGAATCACCATAGAATGTGACCAGGACATCATGATAAACACTATTGAGGACATCGGCCGTAATAGGCATGCCTTCCTCAACGAGTTTATGGACCTGATATTCATAATCAGCAAACAGAACCTGTGTGTAAAAGGTCCCGGCAATATTATCAATGGCGTGGCTTAATAGCACGAGACGTTCCTGGGGATCTTCACTCTCCTCCAGCATATATTCTAACAAATGGGCCTCCGCCATGGTGGAAGCAACCTCAGCCACGAACAGGGTATAGCCTGAATTTGAGAAAGTCTGTGCTTCATTGGCAAGCATAGTGTGAACCGTATGGCCCATCTCATGAGCCAAAGTAAATACATCATTGAGTGTGTTGGTATAGTTCAGCAGCATATAGGGGTGAACGCCATAGAGTCCTGCCGAGAAGGCACCCGTTGTTTTTCCAGGGGTTTCATAGACATCAACCCAGCCTGGCGAGAAAGCCTGAACTTGTTTTTGACTGTAGCTCCTGCCCAGAGGTTTAATGGATTCCTGGACCATCCTGGCCACACCATCAAAATCGTAATCTTTCTCAAAATCAATGACAGGTATGGCTGAGTCATAACCATCATATTCATCAAGCTTTAGTGCTTCTTTACGCAATTTATGATAGCGTTGAAGCGGTGCCGTCCCTGCACGTCCCTGCTCCAGCAAATTGAGGTAGACATCCACTGGGATATTATTCCGCTCCAGGGTGGCTTCCAGAGTGGATTCATAGTTTCGTGCCTGAGCAAAGGCCCAATCCCTCTGACAGATTCCATCATAGGATGCTGCATAGGTGTTGATGTTTTTATTGTAGGTCCCATTACGTTCCAGAAAGGCGGCTTTGCGGTCTTCATGGTTGCGGGATGTTGCAAAGATGCGACCTGCCTCACCCTCTGAAATCTGGACTTCTTCACCGGTTGACAGGGTGATCGTACCAAATTGGATGTCTGCAGTTGACAATTGATCATAGACATTTCCAGGATTTCCACTGAAGCGGCTGAAATAGGAAAGGAGTCGTTCACTCTTTTCATCCAGGACATGAGCCTGTTGGCGGTAAAGATCCTCAACACCAAATCGATACGGTGCCAGTTCCGGGTTGTCAGCGAATAGAGTCTCCATGGTTTCCCAGGGAATTGCCAGCATTTCTGGAGCAAACCAGGATGTAGCCGTCCCAAATTTTGAAAAGAGAATTTGAACCTGTTGTAATTTGGCATACACTTCATTGTCACGATTATCAATGGCTCTGATCAGTCCAGCATAGGTCTGGACACGATCCGCAATTAAGCTTAATTCCTCGCGCATGGTGAAGGCTCGCAGCAAACTTTCAGGACCGGCTGAAAGGGTACCCTTGAGTTCGCTATAACCATCCATTAATCCTTCCAGACGCTGGAGATCCTGCTCCCAGGCATTCCAATCACTATAAATATCGCTCATATTCCATTTGTATTTGTCATCAATATCAGCCCTTTCTTTTGGGGCCGCCAACAGGACCTGTATAGAAAGCACAAAAAACAGAATAAGCGTGCAACTTTTAGAAAACATCTTCATGGTATACTCCATTTATAAACAATAGTTGTATTGATCGTGACAGGCGGCTTGTCACGTCCCCAACCCTTGGGGATAATCAGCGACTAAAGTATAAAAAAACCGGTCAGATTCCACGCATTGCTTTATTACGATTTCATATGGTGGAGGGGATACAGAATGTATGAGGTTGAGCCTGTTGATTGGCAGGCTTCATTTTCACTTCGTTGAAACGGATTAGAAGTGTTTTGAGGAGAATGCTCTGCCTGAGTGGGATTTTAAATATGGTCGAAATGGTGAGCCTTCTCTTCAGAGTCGAAAGATATAGCTGTCTGCAGATGCCACGGTGCCTTAGCAGCTGTCGATTTGACTTTCCCCTGATTGTGCTCTGTCAATCGCTTGACAATATTCGTCGTATAACCCTTATAATATCTGTCTTGGTTTGCATCACTTTTAATTAGATAAACATGATATTTAAGCGGCTCATTCATGGGGACTCCTTGCATTGAAACATTTAACAAGAACTATCTCCCTGATTAAGATCAGGTATTTGGATTGGTCGTTCGAAATGTGTGGTTGGCTGTATGATTGGATCCGGCTCCGTGTTTTCACACTACGCCGGGACACCCGACTTCTCTTTCGCATTAGCGAGGAGAGCCTGCACCGGCGTAGCTTGAGCATCGCGAAAGCGAAGCCGTGTGGAGGCGGGGAGATTCAAAAGACCTGAATCCTACGAGACGAGACCTGTCAACGTATCTAATTGACTATCAGCGACTTAGAGATACTACAAAGCAGCACTGAAACTCAGAATTTTCATCCCAGATCACTGAGCTTCACGGATTAAGTGGCACGTATGTGGCACGCAGTCTATACATGGGGAGTAGTTATTTCAGCGCGTGCACTCGGTGTGCAATCTGAACTTGAGATAGACTATTATTGACTGTTCCCCCTTGCTGAGGCCGAGGGCGTAAAGTTCCTTGGTCATTTGTCTCGTTCTATTTTCCGCAATACCAAGTGGGTAAATGGATCCCCCCGGGTAAACCTGGGATCCCATCCATAACCCGCCTACACTCAAAGAGCTACGGCGTGGTTATCCGCCCCGGCACTGATGGTGACATCGCGCCGAAGCGAGTTATTCTTCATTCATCCCCGCGTGAACACGGGGTGTTCTGTTCGCGACCTTACACTGTAAGCTCGCGAAGGCGGATAAAATACCCGTGTAATTCCAGTTCAGATTAATTGTTGTCACTAGTTTTAATTACCTTATAATGGATATGATGAGAAGAGAAGTTCCAATACTTGTTAGTCTTCTGGTCCTTCTGGGCCCACTATTTACCGATGCACATCATTCACATAAGCACGTATTTCAGAAAATGGATGCTGGGCTATGCTCTGTTGATTGCGAAGATGTGTCTCATCAGCACAATACGCTTAATTGTGACAAGGGTTTCCAGACGAGCAGATATCTGCCAGGTACCTTTGATTCCATAATACTAAGCTATGACTTTTCGAGCACTATTAAGACGTTTGATTCAGGCAGAATTTCCTCTGATAACTGGTACTCTTGTCCTCAAGGTCGTGCACCGCCCTATATCTCCACCGTGACCAAGACTTGATTCTTTAATCTCAATCAATGGAGGGATATTTTATGAGAAAGACAATGTGTCTTTTCATTTGCATTACATCAATATGGGCTCAGACGACTTCAAACCCGGATTTCAGTGTTATTGGACAGCTATCAATTCAGCGGAGTGACAGCAGTGTGGCATTGAATGGAGCTGACCTCGAATTAGCGATTACAGGCTACCTGAATCCATACGCACGAGCTGAAGTGTACCTGCATAAGCACAATGTTTCAGCAGCTCTCGAAGTGGAGGAGGCGGTCTTGACGATTGAGCGAGGATTACCATTTGGAACTGCCGCACGAATTGGGCACTTGCGGCCATCATTGGGCCTAATTAATCGTGAACATGAACACCTCTGGCCATTTATTGTGGCTCCGAAATCTGCAGTTGAAATTGCAGGTGAGGAGATGTGGAGTGGTACAGGGGCGGAGTTCAGTTGGCTTTTACCTTTACCGTGGGCTGTAGATGTATCGCTCGGAGCGTTTTCAGGTGGACTTTCTGCAGAAGAACACGGACATGAGGAATCTGCTGAAGATCATTCAGAATCTGGTTCTGGAGAGCCTCCAGTATGCGTGGGACGTTTGGGTAACTTCTTTGAATTGGGCCAAGTCACTCATTTGGGGATTGGAAGCAGCTTCTATCTGGATCCAGATGAAAATCGTAAAATATTGAACCTGGATTCCAAACTACGCTGGCGCCCGGACTCCTACCGAGGTTTAACGATTCAGGGAGAGGTTTTCTTCAATTTAGCTGACGCAGATTCGGCAAATGTACTGATTGAAGAGGGCCACTCCGAGGCGTTGGAGTATAGCACTTATGCATTTGCGAACTACAAGTTCAATCGAAAATGGAATATTGGTTTAATGCTAGATGGCCTCAAGCATGAAGGTGAAGAAATAGCTTGGTCCCCAGGGGTGTTTTTTGGTTTTAGTCCTGTTGAAGAAAGCACAGTATTGAGGGTAGTACTGCAAAACAACACTCATGATGATAAGAGCGATCTACTCACTCTAATCCAACTGATATGGTCCTTGGGACCCCATAAACCACACTCATTTTAGGATAGTATTATGAAAAAAACACTGACCGTATTCCTTGTGCTTCTTACTTCAATTTACGGTAAAATAAGAGTAGTAACATCTACGTCAGACCTTGCGGCCATTGCCCAGGAGATCGGTGGGGATAAGGTAAGCGTAGAAAGCATCGCCAGGGGGGATCAGAATCCTCACTATATTGAGGTTCTACCTTCCTACATGCTGAAGGTCAGGCGAGCAGATATATACCTAAAAGTGGGGATGGAATTGGATCTCTGGTCTGATCAAATCATTGGAGGTTCACGAAATAAGGATCTACTTGTAGTAGACTGTTCAGAGAACATCAAAGCCCAGGAAGTACCAACAGGTAAGGTGGATGCCAGCATGGGAGATATTCATCGCTACGGGAATCCACATTATTGGCTTGATCCTCAGAATGGACCCCTCATAGCCGAATCCATTGCTAAAGCCCTGAAGAAAAGAGATCCAGAAAACATACAGTTTTATGAAAATAATTTGAGAGCTTTCAATCAGTCTGTCACTAATTCGCTTGAGCGGTGGACATCCAAATACGCTCAACTCAGAGATCGGAAGCTACTATATTATCACAATACTTGGCCCTATTTTAATTATCGCTTCGGACTAGAGGTCTCGGAATTTGTGGAGCCAAAACCCGGAATAATGCCAACACCTAATCATGTTGATCAGCTGGTAAAATTAATCAGAACTGAACAATTGAAAGTTCTGGCAATGGAACCATATTTCAGTGATACAGCAGCAAGGTACCTTGCAGAAAAGACCGGCATACAGATTGTGAAGTTGGCACCTTCCGTTGGTTCTCAAAAAGGGACAGATACCTACCTGAAGATGATCGAGTATAACCTTGATGCCTTGTTCCAACCGCTAGGGAATGAATAATGGAATATATTGAAATATTATTGCTACCATTTATGGCTGCATTTGTGCTGACTGGTATTCAGGTGTACCTTGGGCTCCATATAGTCACGCGCGGTGTGATCTTCGTTGATTTGGCTTTGGCGCAGGTTGCTGCACTCGGAATGGCCATAGGTGTTATTCTCGGCTTGGGGCACGAATCTGTTGCTATCTATTTCATTGCCTTACTTTTTACAATCTTAGGAGCAGGCTTATTTACCCTAACGAGAGAGATCCAACGGCGATTCACTCAAGAAGCTATCATTGGGATAGTCTATGTAGTCTCAGCTGCTTTGATGATTCTTCTATTATCAAAGTTACCAGAGGGAGGCGAGCACCTGAATCACCTGCTCGTAGGTTCTATCTTGTTTGTATCTCCCGAGGTTGTTTTGAAAACAGCTGGTCTCTATGCATTGATTGGTCTATTTCATTACAGATATCGGGAGGCATTTCTCACTGTATCAAAATTTCCAGGTTTTGAATCAACGAAAGATCTAAATACTCGATTGTGGGATTTTATATTTTATGTCAGTTTTGGACTCGTAGTAACGAGTGCTGTTCAGATAGCTGGAATCCTACTAGTGTTCTCATATCTTATCATTCCAGCAGTCGCTGCTTTGATTTATGCCCATGGCATCAAACGTAGGCTAATATTTGGTTGGGCTTTTGGAGTTGTGGGGAGTCTACTTGGATTATTCATCTCAGTATTATTAGATTTGCCCACCGGAGCGAGTATCGTGGCAGCGTTTGGCACCCTCCTTATTTTTGTGGTATTGTTTAACAAACTTCGCCAACAACTGGATTAGTGGGACATTCAATGACCTCCAAGGGATTGTGTATCCCTCGGCGTTATCCCATAACTCACTATCCCACAGTTAATTACAGACACTCTAAAATCAGCATGTGCATTTGGTGATGCAAACTGATCAACGACAAGTCTTTTCTAATGTCGTTCATCAGGCTACCATCATGATATGTGCAGTAGGTGGCACGAATGTGGCAATTTTGCGGATATAATACATATAAGTAATTGATAATATTATACTTATAAGTGGTCGTGGAGGCGGGGAGAATCGAACTCCCGTCCGAAACGCAAAGCCGATCAGCGTCTACATGTGTATTCCGAACTTTAAATTTACCGTTACAGCTCCTTCGGACTGGATCTTATAACGACTATTCAGCTAAGTTTAAGATTCCCACCGCTGACGAGTGAGTCTCCGATCCCATTTTAGCGACGCCCCAGACCCTGCCAATGGGCAAGAGCAGAGAAGGAACG
>JADHUM010000025.1 GCA_016784545.1 Candidatus Neomarinimicrobiota bacterium | reverse complement strand
TCCTCAGTTCGGAGATTTGCCTTAAGCTTCCTTCAGATTCGCAGTCACCCACGACACCCTTGCTCTCGACTAGTGGTTGGAAACTACAATCCTCCACAGTGGACTTGCACCACCTAGTTATTAACCATGCACGGCACACGATAAAAAGATGGCTCCATAAAGGAGCCATCTCAAAGCTATTTGGTTACTGATTTAATCTTCAGGATTCAAGGTCACCTGAACCATACGGTCCAGATCAAAGTATTTTGCTGCAGCAGCCTGGGCATGTTCAGCTGAAAAACCTTCAATCAGTTCATTAAATTTCATAAAGTCTGAAAGTTCACGACCTTCGCGGTAATAAACTGCCAGTGAATTCAACCAGTATGAGTTCTTCTGAATATTGATCTCACGTTCACGGCGCTGGGATTCTTTAACCTTATCAACATTCACTTGGTCCGGGGCTTCATTCATGATCTTTTTGATCTCGACCATAACAGCATCCGTCAACTCCTGAACTCGATCAGGGGCGCAACCAAAAGTCACATTCAGCGAATATTCTGGTTCTGGCTCCTTAGACATGCTGGCCCAGACACTCACGCCATAGACACCACCCATATCCTCGCGGAGCACTTCACGCAAACGAATACGAAGTACCTGCATCATGGAGTACATGTCATAACGATTCTGGCGGGTATACTCAAACTTCCCGGGAAAAATAATGCGTGTACGACTTTTAGGTTCCACACCGCGCTTGACTTCCTTTTGAATTTTGCCCTGTGGTGACATCACACCCTCATCTACCCAGGTTTCATTTCTACCTGTAGCAGGCAATGAACCCAGATATTGGACAATGAGTGGCAACATGGTTTCCATTTTAAAACTTCCCACAAATAGAAAAGTAAAATCACCGGCATCTTCAAAACGCTCATCATACAGTTCTTGAGCCCTGTTGAGGTCAACCAGATCAAGTTTTTCAACCGTCATGGGTTGACGACGGTGATGATAGCGATTCATGGTTGCAGCAAGTGTATCACTATAAGCCGCTTCAGGACTGAGACTTTTATTCTCCAGCTGCGAGCGGAGCTGAGTCATTAGAGCTGCAACTGCTGCTTCATCCTGACGACTGGCTGTGAATTGCAGATAGATCATCTGGAACAGCATTTCAATATCCTTGGGTGATACTGAACCACGTAGACCTTCATAGAGTTCGCTTATATAAGGTGTTGTAGCGACCTCTTTACCTGCCATCAGTTTCTGAAGATCCATGAGACTGAAATTTCCCAGACCACTATAGTCCATCAATTTATCAGCCATCTTGCCTGTGATAAGATCATCGTCGTTAAACACTGAATAGCCACCCGGGCTGTAAGCTTGAAAGAGAATTTCATCATTTTTAAAATCTGTGGATTTTAGAACAACCCTCACACCATTGCTCAAGCGTAATTCGTAGGTGTCGATATCTTCATGATATTTTTTCTCGGCTACACTGCCTGCTTTGGGAAGTTCAGAGATCAGTGGTTCAGTGGATACCTGATCTACATAGGGCTCTATATTCAAGGTTGCGATGCTGGCCATGACAGCAGCCAATTCAGCTTCACCAGGTACTGAGACGCCTTCTTTTTCTGGTCCAGATGCCATGACAACCCGGTTCTCATCTGTGATAAATTTCTGTGCCAGCGCGTTGACTTCATCAAGACCAATTCCAGGGACCGTTTCCTTGTACAGTTGAAACTCATATTCTATACCCGACACAGCTTCTTCTTCCAGAAAGTGGCGAATGAGTTCTGAGGCATACCCACGGGACTCCTGCTTATCTCGCTCCTGATAGAGCGCTTCCATAGATCTGAGCACCGATTTTTTTGCACGATCCAACTCTGTTGATGTGAAACCATGACGACGAACACGTTCACCCTCAATAAGAACCGCTTCCAGACCGGCAGGGATCCCACCATCCACAACACCAGCACCGAGAGCAGCCATTACAGATGTTCTGGCCCAGCCCCATTTAGTGGAATAAGCATACAGAAACGGTGCATCAGCCTTCTGGGATAATTCACTAAAACGTGCATTCAGCATTTCATGGTAAATACGTTCAATGATGTTGTCACGATATTCACCTGCCGTGCGATCAATTCGTGCGGGATGTTTAAAGAGAATATTCACACTTGAACGAGTGGCTTCTGGATCTGATGCAACTGCATAAAGCACCTCAGAATGACCGGGTACATCAAAAATTGTACGATCTCTGGTTTCAGTCGCCTTGGGTATTGCACCAAAGAGATTTTTTATTCTGGCTTCAATATCAGCTGGATCAAAATCACCAACTGCTACAACTGCCATAAGATCTGGTCTATACCAGTCATTATAAAAGCGCTTAACACTCTCATGACTGGCATTCTGAATAATATCCATGGAACCAATTGGAAGTCTATCAGCATACCGTGAGCCTTTAAAAAGTACAGGGAGTTGTTTGTCAAAAATGCGTTGCCCCGCACCCTGTCCCAGACGCCATTCTTCAACAACCACGCCGCGCTCTTTGTCAATTTCCTCTCCTTCGAGACTGACCTTGTGAGCCCAGTTTTCCAAAATTCTAAAGCCTGTTGCCATCTGGTTTATGCTGTCGGTGGGAACCTGAAGCATGTAGACCGTTTCATCAAAACTTGTGTAAGCATTCAGATCGGGACCAAAGCGCATGCCAATGCCTTCCAGATAGTTAACCAGGTCCTGCTTGGGAAAATCTTCAGTACCGTTAAAAGCGAGATGTTCCAGAAGATGGGCCAGACCCAGTTGATCTTCATCTTCCATGATTGAGCCAGCATTTATTACCAGACGTAATTCAGCCCGATTCTCAGGTTTGCCATTCTTTTTGATAAAATATTTTAAACCATTGTCCAATTGTCCCTCAATAAGACTGGGATCTGTGGGCATTTGAGCCTTTAAATCGATACTACTGTCATCAGCTTTCTCACCGTTAAAAACACAGGCAGACATGAGTAGAGTGAGTGCGATCAGTAGTACTGGAAGTGATCGTGAGCGGTACATATTTATTTCTCCCTTATTCAATATCATAAAATTGCACGCCATTATAATCCTAAACGCATGGGAA
Organism: Candidatus Neomarinimicrobiota bacterium; assembly: GCA_016784545.1. NCBI lineage: Bacteria > Pseudomonadati > Fidelibacterota > Fidelibacterota bacterium. The sequence continues at coordinate 46,847 of JADHUM010000025.1, read as the reverse complement.
TGTTATGCTTACTTGCTTACAGTAAAATAACGAGAGGGACAATAAATCCTTGTTTCCGTCTTTGCGAGAAGCCCTTCGACTATGCTCAGGACAAGTTACACGACGTGGCAATCTCCAAATTCTTGGATTACCCGATGTTCGAGATCGCCGCACTTCGTTCGCGAAGACTAAACCATCTAACTAAGAGGTAACTATTTAGATGCTATGGATACCAGCCATTTGAATAAATCTATACCAATGGTATCGTTGGTTTCTGACTCTGGATGCCACTGTACGGCTAACAGTGGAATGCTTCTATCTTTGGGTTCCAGAGCTTCTATGAGACCATCTGCTGTTCGTCCTGTTATGTGCAACGTTTCTGGAACCTCTTTTACTGCCTGATGATGGGCACTATTGGTATCAACCATCATTTCTCCAGTAAGCGCATGGAGAATTGAGCCTGCTTCAAGTCTCACGTCATGGCGGGCCTCAAACCAGTCTCCAATTTTGTGGACGAGGGGATTGTTAACCTGAGCGGGAATATCCTGATAGAGAGAGCCGCCCAAGAAAACATTAACCTCCTGCATCCCCAGGCAGATGGCCAGGGTGGGTATTTTGTTTTTCCAGATATACTCGAAAATTTGACGGTCATGGTCTCCCCGACGATGATGAAATGGTTTGGGTGTCAGTGGATCAGGAGATTCTCCATAGTATTCGGGATGGAGATCATCTCCACCTGTGAGAATAATACCATCTAGTTTACTAATAAGTAGCGCAAGATCAGCTGCTTCGATTATGGGTGGTATCAAAACGGGGAGCCCGCCAGCTTTCTGTACGCTATCCGTATAGGACTTACCCAGGATACTGCGATCCATTTCCTTGTGCTCATAATATGCAGGACTGAGACCAATCAGTGGTTTCATACTTTGCTGCCATTCATGTAAACTGCTTGAATTAACCCCTCTGGAATTTCATCAACTGCATCTAGATGTTGAAAGTCAGGATCAAGAACAACAAAATCAGCGAGATGTCCTGCCTTCAGTATTCCCAGATCATGTTCTCGAAAACCGGCATAGGCCGCCAGGCGGGTGTGTGCTTCCAGTGAGTCATTCAAACCAATTGCCTCTTCCATGTACCACCCTGCTCGATGAATGGCACCATGAATGGTGGCGATAGGATCAGCTGGAGATACTGGCCAATCGGATCCAAAGGCTAACACGGCATCTGCTTGTTTGAGGGACTGGAAGGGATAGGCGTAATCACAACGATCTCCCAGTAATTTATCGGCATAGAGTGCATCATCCACACAATGGGCCGGTTGAACCGACGCGATGACATCAAGATCGGCAAACCTGGATTGATCCTGAGGATGGATATGCTGGGCATGCTCAACTCGAAAACGCCGATCCCTGGGACCATTTTCCTGGATGACTGCTTCAAACACATCAAGAACCGCACGCACCGCACGATCACCAATGGCGTGGATGACACTTTGATACCCCATCTTATCAGCCTCGGCCATGGTTTCTTGAATCAGCGACACATCTGCCCATTGGCTATCATATATACCGGCTGATTCAGGGCTGTCATCATAAGCTTTCAACATGAGCGCTGTATGAGAGCCTAGGCTGCCATCGCAAAAACCTTTCAAACCCTTGTATTGAAAAAATTCATCCTCGTATATGCCATCCTTGAGCAGGACTTTCATTTCCTTCCATTTTAGTATGGGAGTATAGGCACTTATCCGTACCCGCAGCAGTCCTTCTCGCGCCATCTTTTGCAAAAAATGAAAGTGGTTCATATCATAAATCATATCACCTACTGAGGTGACACCCCTTGACAATAAATAATTCTGCGAGGTCTCCAGATTCTTCATAAGCTCAGATTCAGATTCATCCGGCATATGCATAAATACCAAGTCAATGGCTGCATCTCGCACAATACCCGTGGGTTCCCCGTTCTCATCCCGATCAATTACACCTCCCAGGGGATCTGGCGTTTGTGAAGTAATTCCAGCCAACGCCAGGGCTGTCGAACTGGCGACACCAGAATGACCATCGTGACGGGTGAGAAGCATGGGATGTCCAGGTGCGGCTTCGTCCAGCCAATCTCGATGTGGAAAGCTGTTATCGGAAAAATGGTGTTCGTTCCAGCCACCGCCCTTTAGCCAGGATCCAGCAGGTCGATCCGCTGCGAACTTTCTGACGATATCTATAAACTCTGCTTTTGAGTGGGCGTCATGGGCAGGAATGGTCAGCAGCGTCTCGCCACCCCACAGAAAATGAACATGGGCATCAATAAAACCGGGGACCACAATAGAGCCCACTAGATCGATGGATTCCGTTTTATCATCTGCGTATTGGGAGAGATCGTCCCCAACAGCCAGAATAGTTTTACCATGGGTCGCCATTTGAGAAACCTGGTTGCGCTCACCATCCTGAGTCAGAATGATGCCATTGGTAAATATTTTTTCAGCTTTCAGCATACTCATGAAAGCAAACTTTGACGTGTCTGAACCAGGGCTTCTATCCGCTGGGGATCTGGGTCATGCTTCCAATTTCCCCCCTGCTTGAAATAGCTGCCCACAATAAATGCATCTGCAGTATCAAAGATTTCTGAAAGACCATCTGATGTTACACCACTTCCCACCAGAACAGGCAACTGTGCAGAAGCATAGACTCTGCTAAGCTCTTCGTGATTCACAGGTTTGCCCGTATGGGTGCCGGTGATAATCACGCCATCACTGAGGAAAAATTCAGCCGCTTCAACCGTATCCTCAAGGGACACATCAGAAGTCATGGCGTGGCTACTGTGCTTTTTCTTGATATCAGTAAAAATCTGGATTGATTCAGCACCAATATGCTTTCGAAAACGAAGTAATTCGCCGGCATCGGACTGGAGCAAGCCTTCATCAGCCATGTGTCCAAAGACAAAACCCTCGGCACGAATGAATTGAAATTCTGATGCTTGAGCCACTGAAAGGGCTGCTTGATTGGCTCCAGCCAGAATTTGAAGACCCAGGGGTAGATTTGTCACTCCGCGCACATCAGAGCATATCCGAGTCAGGGCTGATATAATTTCAGGACCCACATTGCGATTCAAAAAGGGCAGGTCATGCATATTCTCCAGCATAATGGATTGCATTCCGTTTTCAGCCAGGATTTTTGCCTCTTTGACTGCCTGAGCAGCAATTTCGGAGACAGAGAGATGGTTTTGAGGGGTTCCCGGCAGAGCCTGAACATGGATCATGCCGATGAGACTCTTGGTTTTGGGAAAAATATTAGAGAATGTCGATGTGTTCATGTGGTCGTCCTGTCATTATTATTAGCATTCAATATAGCTAGATCTGGAGTGTTTTGAATGCCTCTGACTCGTTATTAATTAGTGGTCACGAGATAAAGCTGTCTGGGTCGCTTGATACCATGTTGATGTAAATGCGCTTTGATACTCACGGCCGTTTCTTTCAATGCGGGAAATTCTGGCCGCTTACTTTCTGCCTTGATCAAGTCATCGATTATTGCTTCCATTTCGGCCACCTCAATTTTATCTGGCGCTGCCTCTTTTGAATTGAGCAGAATTTCATTGGAGCCAATCCTCAGATCTGCCTTAGAAACCATGTCCAGAATTTCATTGGAAGTATAGGTGGTTTCATGAAAAATCCCATGCAATCGATCCACTTCCGCCCTCAAGGCATGGAAGCGACAATAGGTTTGTTCTGCTTCAGTGAGGTCATTGCTTATCATCTCTGTAATGATGATTTGACCATCCCGTTTGATCAACCTTTTAAGTTCAGACAGGACCGCTGTTTTGTCTCTGAGATGGTGGAGAGTGTTTGATAAAGTGATGGTGTCAAATTGATTCGCTTCAAGACCCAGGGGCAGATTTTCCTGGATCAGAAAATGAATATTAAATGCTTCCAGAGTTGTCCTGGCCTGCTTGACTGATTCTAGATTAATGTCTACTGCTGTGACTGACTTGAATGACTCATTCTGTTCAAGGACATGCTTGAGAAATCCTCCATCGCCACATCCGAACTCCAGATAGTCACCTAGTTCGAGCTCCTGAATATGCCGGGCGAGTGAGTGATATTCATTATACATATCTGGCTACCTAACCCCTGACACTCATCGTCCTACAGCAGAGTAGTCTTGAATCATCTTTTCGAAGAGACCGTTAAGATGTGGGTCAACTTTCTGACGTGCAGCATCTGCTTCATACCAGGCAACAATCTCCCTGGCGCCCTGTTCAAATGGAATCTCTGCTGAAAAATCTGGCACCAGAGTCTTAATTTTTGAATTGTCAAAAATCATGGTATGGGTTTTGTCTCCCAGAAGTCCTTCACCAAACACAGGGTCATAGGTGGCGATGAGGTCGGAAGGAATGTGAATGATATTGGGTTCAACTCCCAGTGCAGCACCCATCAAACGAAAGATATTATCCCAGGACAACCACTCATCTGAGGTGATATGATAGGCCTGGCCAACGGCTTCCTCTTTTCCCAGTAGACCGACCAATCCTTTGGCAAAATCTTTGTGGTGTGTTAAAGTCCAGATAGATGACCCGTCACCATGGACAACGACGGGTAGCCCCTGCTTTAAGCGCATGAGGGCAGTTATCCCACCCTGGAGAGGAATAAGGGTCTTGTCATAGGTATGAGAGGGTCGCACAATGGTGTAGGGAAATCCCTGTTCCAGGTAGCTTTTTCGAAGGAGGTCCTCACAGGCAATCTTAATACGTGAATACTCCCAGAAGGGATTGCTTAAAACAGTATCCTCTGTGATGGGTAAACTGCTGGGAGGTGTCTCATAGATTGACGCAGAACTAATGAAAACATACTGGTCAGTTCTGCTGCTGAACATATCGATATCGGCTTGAATTTGATCTGGCGTAAAGCCAATCCAGTTCACCACGACATCAAATTTATGGTCTCCCAGTGCGTGCTCAGTTTCAGTATAATTCCTGATATCTGCCTGAATGGTTTTAACTCCCGATACGGGTCTCAAGCTGGCACTTTTACCTCTGTTCAAATGGTACAAATCAATACCTCTGGAAACCGCCAGCTCTGAACAGGCTGAACTGATGATACCAGTTCCACCAATAAACAATACTTTCATATCACCTCATTTGTTGAATAGATCACTTCCCATGACCTTTGGGCAATTTCCCGAATAACCCCCATAGCCAATGATGGAACTTATGCAATCCCCGGGGCTGGGCAAACATCAGTATGCATTCCCCATGGACCACCTCTATCTCATGTTCCTTGCAATATTGAATCGCATCAGCCGATTCAGATCCCTGTTGCATCCAGATTTTTCTAATCCCTGCCGCGTGGGCTTCTCGAACCAGTTTTTCAGTCTGGGCTGGAGGAACCACATTTATCAACCCGCCCACATCAGGTGGTAATTCAGCCAGGGACCCATAGCAGGCGACACCATTTATTGTCTCTGCTTCAGGATGAGTTAATAATAATTCATACCCCTTACTGCTCAACTCCTTAAGAACTGCATTACCAAACTTACTGGCTTTACTGGATGCGCCAGCCAGCGCCAGTTTTTTTTCTCCAAGAAATGAATCAATCGTCATCCGATCAGTCATAATAATCTCCCCACATTCTAATAATTACTCTATTTCTTAATCCGTGTTGTTGTAGTCTTCAATCTTTTTATGCGTTTTCAACCATTCCTGTCCTGATGTGGTTAGAAAGAAATCCATCCACTGATAATACATGCGCTTGTTTTCCCCTACGGTTACCCAGTGGCTGGCTCCAATGGGTATGTGCAATATTTCCCACTCATGGAAGGCAATTGAGTCTGTATCTGCAAAAACCACAGCGTCATTACCAGCCAAGCCCAGGAATAGCTGATCCAGCATGGGATGCTCATGAGCTCCCACCGCATCAGGACCTTTGGTGTCTACGGTCCCCATGGCAACTCGAGGAGCATGATCTTTGGGCAACACAGTGCGGCTAACCGTGTTGGGACTTTTAATTTTTTCAGTGTAAGCTTCGCAGTCCTCAAATCTTTTGAAATAGATACCCTCCCTGTTTTCAGAAGGAAAGGTTTTCATCTCTTTCAGGTCCAGTTTAGATAGCTTTTTCTTGATGTGGATGTAATGAAGAGTATCTCCAGCAGCAACTTCAACCGAAATACTTTTTTTTGCATTTGTCAGGGCAATGCTTTCAGGTTTAATACTATAAGTATCTGAACCTGACCTCAGCGTGCCTTGGCCATTTATAAAAATCAGGATATGATCGTATTTTCTGGCAAATTTCTCAAGATGTGATAGAGGACCTGCCAGAATGGTATGGCTGACTTCCGTCTCAGCAATTTCGTTCTGCATCAAGGATTCATTAAAAACTTGGTTCCTACCGGAGATAGTCATGGTCAATTTCTGTGAATGGATAGCATTGGCTCCATTGACACTCAGTATAAGAACCAGCATCCCTGTGAAAATCAGTGTACTATTTTTCATATTACGACCACTTTCCCCTTCCCAATTTCTATCAGTTTATCTCCTTCGAATGGACTGGATGACAACATCCAATTTCTGTAGAAACTCAGACCGGTCACGCTGTGTCAGTGGTGCTGGACCGCCTGTAATTTCACCAGCCCCTCGTAACTCTGTCAGCAAATCCCGGGTTGCCAGCGTCTGGCCAATATTATCATCGGTAAAACGCTTTCCAGAATTACTCAACACCTCGGCACCAGCTGTAATGCAACGTCCTGCCAGAGGTATATCTGCTGTGATGACCACATCACCTTCTTGCACATGTTCAACAATCCAATCATCCGCTTCATCAAACCCATCACCGACAACTTCCAATTTGACACGTGAATTTTGTGGTACACGCATCCTGGAATTTGATACAAGGGTAACCATAAGCTCATATCTGTCAGCCACCCGATACACTTCGTTCTTAACGGGACATGCATCAGCATCTACATAGATATGCAGCAATTAATTCAGCTCCGGTTGTGCTTCGGGCAAAACACCGATTAGCTCCAACGCTTCTCTGGTTATTTCCCTAGAATACTTAGCTTGGTCGTTGTGGGTGAGTTCAATATTAGTGGCAAAAAACCAGACTTGATCTCCTTTTTCAACATATCCTATCCACCAGGTGTGTTGCCCATCAGCTCGAACAGCCCACCCTGTTTTAGCGCGGATTTTATAGTCATCTGTCTCTTCAACCACCATAAGATCTTTTACGATCTGGATATTTTGAGCCTTAAAAGGCAGCTCATTATTATGGAGCTTTTTGAGAAAAGTAATTTGTTGTTCAGCCGTAATTCGTAGATCACCATCCAACCAAAAGCTGGAAATGTCAGGACCCGTCTTCATGTTGCCATAGTTCAACTGTTTTAAATGAAGGAGATATTTCTCATTTCCAACTCTTCTGGCCAACTCCTGATAAAACCAAACACATGATACTGGAAAGGCTGTCCTCATAGAATGGTCCTGGTTCCAGGCGTCGAGAAATCTTACCTCTCCATCCCAAATAAAAATTTCATCTGGACCGGTTAAGGCAGCTTCTTCGAGGGCGATAAGAGAGTTGGGTATTTTGAAGGTTGATGCTGGTAATAAGGGCATTTTTGCTCGTTCAGGACAGGCCTGAAATAGTTGTGTCCCATCCAGCGTGGTTAGAAGGATGGTACCTGTAACTCCACGATCGTTAAAAAGGGCTTCCAAATTTATTGGGGGTGTGGATCTGGAGCATGAATAGAGCGTTAGCAACCCCAACAGGACAAATACCTGGTTTTTTAGCAATCCCACGATCCACTTCACTTTCACAGGCTAGGTTTTTTTCTTTCTGGTTGTTGGTTTTGGTTGAGGCTACCGAGATAGTCATAGCTCACATCAAATCTGGTTTCAAGTCTGAGGTGGATTCCAGCAACTTTTGGGGGATGTTCACATATTCCTTCATGATGGCCCCATATTGTTCACTGAGTGAGGATTGAAATTCAACCAGAAATGTTTCTCTAGCCTCTTTGGGGAGGCGGAGAGCCATGACTCCCTGCTTGTCCAGGAAGCTAAACATATGACCATTCCTGGAGGTGTAGAGCATGGTTTTGCCTTTACGATCAACTTCAGGATTGGTCGCGACCAGAGCTTCATAAAGTTCTAAATTGGTTTGATAGTCTTGATTCATTTTCTACTCCAGCCCCCCTTTGATGACTATTGGGTGGTCTCGTCCGTATCGAATTTTTCTCGCTCTTTTATGATGGCTTCAACCATTTCTCCATCATCAATGCCTTCAGCGTCCTCATTCAAAAAGACCTGGAAAACCTTTATGGCCATGATGGCCAGCTGGGTTGGGTTCCCAGGCAATTCATCTGGAGGGAATAGTTTGGATTTGTTTGTTAAAAAGGAGCCCGCCCTTTGAACCGCTTTGTGTTCTTTGATTTCCTCAGTTTCTGAAAGATTGAATTTCCAGCGTTCAACCTGCTGGGTGATGAGGACCTTGTCTTTTCCATTGATCTGAATACCAGTGGCTGGGAAGATTCTACAATCATAGCTACGGCAAGTTGAAGGTCTGTGCTCATAGATTGAGCAGGCGCTATTTTTGAGCATGGGACAGTGACCCTTCTCATCATACCCCATGAGGACATTTCCTGCAGGCATTCCAGGTGCAGGGAATAGCAATTCATCTGGAATATGAGACAGTGTATCTGTTTCACCGGGTTTGATGTGGATAAAATAGGAAGATCGACAGCAGGCGGTGCATTCGCCACAGGGTACATCTGTCTCCGTATCATTTTTCAGTGCATCGCGCTCGTCACCAAGCCAGTTTGAAAAATTACCCGCAGCCAATCCCAGTGGTTCTGACATAGCGTTTAGAAGGCACCCCACTTTTGTTTGCCAGGGATGTAGTAGGAGGGGCAGAGAAAACGAAACATCTTTGCGATGCTGCTTGCCCGCTCAGCCTTCTCTTGACTCTCTTCCAGCATTTTTTCCAGCTCTTCACCGAAGGCATCATGGAAATAGCTCTCGGCAGCTTTTGTTCTCTCGGCTTCTGTTGTGAATTGATTTCTTATTTGACCCAGTTCTCCTGCATCCAACCAGAACCCGCCACACTTGGCACACTCATCCACTTCCACATCTCGTTTAACACTCATGAAATGCTTCAACATGATCACGCCGTCGCATTTGGGACAGGGTCGTTTTTGTGTAAAATCAACTGAAACACCTGGATTCTTTTCAAACTGCAAAAGCTTTTCGCCAACGGCTTCATGCCTTTCATCAACCTGTTTTAGTTCATGGCTATCAAACCAGAGACCTCCACAACCATTTTTACAGACATCAACAGTTATCTCGCCAACCTTGGTTGCTACAAGTGTATTGGCACATGCCGGACATTTCATTTCAAACCCCTATTTGTTGTATTGATTCAACTATAATTATTCGATGTATAATTTCCCGTGTAAACCTGAGTATCAAAGCTAAAATTTTCTATTGTCAGCTACTCATCATCTCTGTGAACAGACCCTGGTGAAAATGCAGGGAGACACACAGCGACATACTCAGCCCCCTCTTCTCCCGGGGTGCTATAACGAACCCATTCTCCTGGATTTGTGATAATGGACTGGCCTGCCATCACATCGCATTCCCCATCATCATATTCAACATGAAGTCGTCCCTTCAACACCAGGGTTATCTCCATAAATTCAGGTCGCTGACCAGGCTCCACCCACCCTCCAGGTGAGCCCATGCGAGCCACACTCACCTCAGTATGGTTTGAATTGACATGACCCACAAATTCTTCTATGCGCTTGGGTTTATTGCCTGCAGATTCAATGATTGTCGGTGATTCTATTATTCTGGGCATTTGACATTTCCCTCTCAAGACAGGAGCTTGAAGCTGCTTATTTTATAAGTAGTATTTTGTGTGTGGCCGTAAAATTTCCCTGTTGCAGTTTTACAAAATAAATTCCCGCAGAAACATTACTCCCTGACTCATCCAGGCCATTCCATGCCCTGGAATATTCACCACTGCTTTGGACCCCCTGAACCAGCGTTTTTATTTGCCTGCCGCTCAAATCCAAGATGAGTAGTTTAACGAGACCATTTGCTGGGAGAGTGTAGCGCAAGATGGTTTCAGCATTAAATGGATTGGGGTGATTGGTCAAACTGAAGTTCTCAGGTAAGTTTGGGTCCGCCACAACAGAGCTTGTCCCATTCACGAAGCCTGGAGTTGGACTATCAAAGTGTACCCAGGTATCTCCGCCATCAGGAGATCTCCCGTAAGAAATGTCCGCTTGCTGGGGTCCAAAATTCAAGGCATCAATAATGGTGAGTCCATCATTATCCACCAGAGCAATGAACTCACCACCACGACTCAATTTGAAATTGCAATGTATGTCTGCCTGTTCCTGATCCTCATCACACCAGACCAGCAAATGCCCTCCTGATTCCAACATCACGCCACCAAAAGGAAACATCCACTTTGTGAGATTGGCAGGGTCATCTGTGAGATACATACCACTCAAATACATATCTGAAGGGCCTGAATTATAAATTTCCAGCCAGTCATCATATTCACCTGCTGCATCATGATTCGCAGCCACATTATCCGCCAAAAACTCATTAATGCGCAAGGGGTTGGTTGAACCCCCAGGTACCTGGATATATTTGAAATCACTACGGGGATAAAGCATGTTCTGTCCATTGAGATCAACAGCACCAACCTGAAACCGGCCGTGACCTATTTCACCCATGGGAGGAATAACACCCACCCATCGATCTGATCCCTCAATGGATGTTGGGTTTGGATCTGGTGCAAAATGCATTGGGTAGGAGAGGATTACAGTCAACACCCCAGGATGAAAAGCGATGGCCAAGCTATCCAGACCTACATGACTGAATGCAGCCACACTGACATATATACTATCTTCAGGTCCAGGGATGAGGGGCCAATACTGGAGATCATAGATAATGGGAGGAGCAGTTTCATACACAAGCTGGTTATCCAGGGAGGCATGTCTTTCATTAATAAACTGCTTGAGCCCTTTTTTAACATGTTGATTGGAATAGGGGCTCGCCGAATAGGACTGATTAAAATCGTCTATTCCGAAACCGTAGTCGAGAGTTCTGTAGGTATCAAACCCAGCCCAGGGGGCAATCATTGACTTCAGACTATCCAGCCTTGATTCCCACAAACTTAAATCGGTAATATTGTCCTGGTAATACTCCAGGATATGGGTGTACAAATTTCGATATTGGGTGTTGCCCATGATTTCTTCCATGAGAGGTCTGGAACCCGGATTGTTTCCCTGAGATTCCTCTATGGTCATAAAGCTATATGGATTCACCTGAGTCCAATCCACATTAAACCAATCGATGCCAAAACTATTGTCATAATCGTAGGGGATAAATCGAATCCGATCCAGGCTGGGGTCATGATACAGGTAGTAGTTGTTTCTCAGGAACCAATAGTCATCCCAATTCCCCATGAGGATGTTCATGGCGGCATATTTCAGGACATCTGGAACCACGAGGACTTGCTCCAATGAATCTGGGAATAGAGCCGCAGGGGTATCATGAATGATGGTAATCAGTCTGGCTAACTCACTAAAATCGTAGAGGTCCTCATTAGTTTTTAATTCGTATGGACGGGTGTCATCCTGATAGGGATGATAATCACTGGCGTTGGGACCCCTGTAGGTGAGATCTGCCGGCCAGAGACATTTCCACAAATTACCAGAATCGTCTTCGAAATGGTTTTTAAGAAATTCCTCATCGATATGTTCTATGGAGATGTAGAGACCGTAATAAACATCATTGATGTATACTGCACAATGGGCTGCTCTGGTGGTGGCCATCCCAGTCTTCCGGTAGTGATCCCAGGCTATTTTGCTGCGAATGATGGAGGGGTCATTGTGCTCCCCATTCAGGTTCAGCTTTTCCACATCATAAAATTTGCGTCCCGGTTCAAACGTATTGAAAGAGAGCTTGAATGATTTTTTCTGGGCATCTCGGGAGGTATTGCCCCTGAGACGAAACCCCACATTTTCGATAGTTTCATCGATAAAGGCATTGGAGAAATGGACTGTTGAGAGATGCATGGAGTCACTCTGAACATGATCATACATCCAGATCAGTCCCTCAGGGTCCATATTTATTTCTATGATGGCGACCTGGCTGTCGTCGTACAGTAAATCAAGGTCATTGGCCGCAAGAACCAGCGGAATAGACAGCAGAAATTTAATGAGAATTTTCATGCAGGTAATCTAGGCAGAATCCAGGATTCAAAAATGTTTTGTTGGGGTGGTTCCAGATATATCCATGGGTCGTTGCTCTGTGGGCTAAGACCTGAGAGGCTAACTAAAAATCCAGAGAGGGAATTATGATTCTACTTCTGTAAGTTGAATGTTACGGGCAGCGACAATACCAATATTCAGTTCAAAGCCAATAATGATGGCGAGAGCATAACAAAATATCAGCAGCATAATAATGGGTAGGGTTCCTATGGAACCATAAAGTGCGTTGTAGCGGCTGAAATGATCAATATAGAATCCAAAGCCTGTGGTAAGCAAAATTGACAGGACTGTGGCCAGGCTTGCCCCGGCCGAGATGAATCTATATTGGCTTTTTTTAGAAGGACCCCAATAATAAAGAAAGGAGTAGGCAAAATAGAAAACTCCCAGAATGACAACCCACTTACCAATAACGACCATATAGTAGAGCCAGCCTTGTATCATGAGTTCTTTGAGGACCAGGAAATCCAGCAGTCTGTGGGTAATGGTCATGAGAGAAACACCTATGGTAACCAGGAAAAAGAGAGAAACAACCAGTACAAAGGCTACTGCTCGCTGCATCAACCAGCTCCGACTTTCCTCAACATGAATTGACACATTAAAAGCATCTATGAGAGCCACAATACCGTTGGTCGAAAAAACCAGGGCGAAGGCAAAACCAAATGACAACAAGCCACCATGTTTGATAGTGATGATATCTTCAATGATCCTCTGAACCACCACATAAGTACTGGCTGGTAGAATAGATTGAATCAACAGGAGAAGATCGCTTTGAAAATTCTCAATAGGGATCAGGGGTATAAGCGTGAAGAGAAAGAGGATGGCTGGAAAAACAGCTAAAACCAGATTAAAGGAAACTGCCTCTGCTCTTGCAATCACCCTACCATCACGAATGCCTCTAAAGAAAAATAAGAGTACGTTAAATGCAGGTACCCGATCAAAACCCGGGAATGATACCTGTTTGGCCTTATTTATATAGGGCACCATCCAGCGGAACTGTTTTCTGTGGTAAAAGTGATGCTGGTAATTCATAATTATTCAGAGAACCTACAAAATTAATTTCTGCGATCAATTTCTTTTAATGGTGGCATGGGATTTATCTAGAAGTTGTATTCCCGATTCAGGACCGCTGAGCGGGCTTCAACAACAGCAGCTTCTGCATTGAGGGTAATGGCTATGTATACTTTTAGAATTGCTGAATACTCCTCAATCTTCAGGATAGTTAATTCTTCCTTTTCAAGCTCGCTAGATGGTTCATGTCCAACAATCTTTTCTCTATATCTTTTTATCCTGCTATCAATGCGTTTTACAATTATTCTGGTATAATTCTGTCTACGATAGATATCATGGAGTTCTTTTATCAGCAAATCGTCAAGCATGTGGGGATTGCGTAGAAAGAGATCATTTATTTCATCTCGCAGGGGATTGATCTTGGAGGCTTCACTGGCAGCCTCGGCGTATAGCTTGGTTGCTTCATTGATTAATTTGATGGTCTCCTCCGAAGTTCCGCTGATCCGATAATCTTTCATCTCTTCAAACCACTGAAGCTCTGAGCTTAGGTGATCAATAGTCTGTTGCTCAAAATGGGGGGCAATCCCCCTGATCAGGGTCACCAGATAATTCATGTTATCAACAAGTTGAGTTCTCAGACGGCTGCGTTTTTGCCTGCCGCGTAAGACTGATTCAATGATCCTCACACTTAACCATACGCCCAATAACTCCGTACCAATATTGGGGACAATGGATTCCAAAAAGACTGCTTCGGCTTTCACCCCTTCGAGACCGTTGAAATAGTATATGATCAAAGCCAGACCGATACCGAATACGGGAATATCTATAAATGACCAGCGGAAAAACCATTTTTTTAGCCTGTTCAGTATGATATCCACTCCTGCCAAAACTTTGGGTTGGGTTACTTGCCGAGCTTAATGAACATCATAAATGCTGCCACCAATAAACTCTCGGAAATGCGAGGTTTCAGGGATGGGTGATTCGTCTGTAACTGGTGTGACTGACTCAAGCATTTCCCGTACCCTTTTCGCTCTCAGATAGGCATCCACTCGACGGGGATCATCTTTATAGTCCTTTTCCCACTCTATAAAATGATCCAGCAGACGATTTCGCATCACAGGCAGCTCGTAGGGTACTGCACCGTTGATGACATAATCAGCAGTGCTGATATAAGGTAAAATGTTTCGCAATTCTGCATTACGGACATAGTGCCAGTGAGTCAATGTCTGACGGGGATCATATGCTCGATGCTGCTCATCCCGAATCATGCGACGCATGAGTCTCAGATCTGTCCAGCGGATAAACTTCCCGTTAATACCCTTCATTTGAAGCAAGGTTTCTATATACACTTTGAAGACTGTACTCTCATCAATTCCATCGAGCATATCACCGTACAGACCGTGGAGACTATCGATGAGGATCACATCGGTAGATTTAATCTTCAGGGGGATCTGATCCAGGGTTCGGGTTCCCGTCTTAAAATCATAGGAAGGTGTCAACACTTCTTCACCAGCCAGCAATTGTTTGATGTGTTTATTGATAAGGGGTAGATCCAGAGCCTGAGGTGTTTCAAAATCATGGTCGCCAAATTCATCAACAGGATGCATATCCAGATCAAAAAAGTAGTGGTCAACATTCAACTCAACCAGACCCATTCCCTTTTTTGAAAGATAATGAGCCAATTTGCGTGTGGTCGTTGTCTTACCTGAAGATGATGGCCCGGCAACAACGACTATTCTTGTATTCCCTTCCCTCTCGGCGATGAGTTCAGCAGCTGCCTGAACGTCAGATTCATAGGCGGCGTCGGATTCCAGGCAGATCTGAGGAAATTCACCCCTGGCAATTCGCTGATTCATTTTATCCACAGAATTGAGATCGTGATCAGAAGCCCAGACAAGCACTTCGTAGATCTTTTGATAAGGAATATTACCCTGGTGGGTTACGCTTTTGCTTAATTTAGCTTTCCGTTTATCGTTCTGTGTAGCCCGATATAGAATAAAGTGTTTGGCAACAGTTGCATGACCTTCTTCTATGAGAACCTTCTCAACGATATCCTGGACTGCCTCCACCATAGGTGGGTGGTCAACAGAATAGTTCTCACAGATGATCCCTTCGACTTTCAAAGCCAGGTCTGCTGCCTTGTCCTTGTCACGACCACCAACTGCTACAGCGGCTCTATAGATGGCATTGCTTATACGTTGACGGGAGTATGGGACATACGTCCCATCACGCTTAAAAACATGGGTCAGTTTACAGGCTTCACTCATCACTGTCACCAAACTTGATATCATCATCTAATTCGTTGACATCATCTTTAGAAACGGGGAAATAGCTAGCAAGATTTTCACCCAGTTTATGAATTCCAGCCAACAAACCTTCACGCATGTTTCCCTGGGCAAATTGAGTTTTCATCTCTTCAACAGTTTCTTCCCAAAAATCTGTGGGAACCTTTTCGTAGATACCCACATCACCATAGACGGCGAATTTTTGTTCAGAAAGAAAAAGAACGATCAAGGTGGCATTGCGCTCTTTGGTCTCATGAAGTTTGGCTTTTTCGAATATTCGTTTAGCAGATTTGTAGGGTTGACCGTGAGAGGTCGTATTGAAACTAATGACAATCTCACCACTCGTGCGACCCTCAAAAGTATTTATTGCCGCAGATATATCCTGCAAATCCTGATCACTAAAAATCTCTTTTGCCAGTTTCTCAGCTTTACTCATGGTGCCTCCTCAGAACGATCTCAATAATCGTCCGTGATATCCTTGCCTTGTTTCTTACTGATCACCCGAAATTCATCCATATTTTTGGATTCATCTTCCACAACTTCGACTTTGATAAAATGCTGCCACTGAATGGAGCGTACCACATTTTTACGACCAGATCTTAAAAATTTTGCCAGTTCGGGATTGACAACCAGTTGAAGTCTGAATTCTCGTTTTTTGGAATGAAAACGACGGAACCAGCCTTCAATCTGAGTCGTGAGGGCAGCCTTTGACATAATGCGACCGCGTCCTTTGCAGACTGGACATTCCTCAGTTGCTGATAGCAATAAGCTGAGACGAATACGTTGACGGGTCATTTCCAGAAGACCAAAATCCGAAATGTAGCTCACGGCTACCTTGGCTCTATCTTTACGAAGTTCACGACGGAGTTCGTAATAGACTTTCTTTTTATTATCCTCGCGGGACATATCAATAAAATCAATAACAATCAAACCACCCAAATCTCGCAGACGTAATTGTTGGGCAATTGCCCGGGCTGCTTCCAGGTTTATTTTCACGGCATTGGCTTCATGGTCTTTGCGACCAATGAATTTTCCAGAGTTTACATCGATGGACACCAGGGCTTCGGTTTGCTCAATGACGATTGAGGCCCCACTCTTCAAACCCACTTTCCGAGACATTGATATATCAATACCCTTCTGGACATTGTAGGCATCAAACATGGGTAATTTTTTATTGTAATGAATGAGGCGATCAAGCAATTGTGGAGCAGCACCTTTGAGATAACTGCTGATTTGCTTATACATCCCCTTATTGTCCGCGACCACGCGCTGTACATCATTGGTAAAAAGATCACGAATAAGACTGGAAACGGTCTCCATATCCTTATAAACAAGTACGGGACCTGGTTTGCTTTTAACAACCTTCTCCATGCGTTTGTAGGAGTCCATGAGATTGTTTAAATCGGCGCCCAGGGTTTCATCATCTTTGCCTTCAGTGACGGTTCTGGCAATTAAACCAAATCCATCAGGTTTCATTTCCTGACAGCTTCGACGTAATCGACGGCGTTCATAATTATTGTAAATTTTACGGGAGATACCAATTGAGTTTGAGTTGGGCACCAATACCAGAAATCGACCTGGTAAAGAAATGTTGGTCGTCACTCTGGCGCCCTTGCCCATATATGGTTCTTTGATGACCTGGACCAGAATCTGTTGTCCCGTCTTTAATTTTGGCGCATTGGGTCTTCTATGATCGTGGCGATGATTCTGGTTTCTTGATCGACCACGGTTGCCTCTTTGGGGCTTGTCATCGTCATCATCATCGTCATCATGATCCAGAAGAAAGGATTCACCCTCAACTTCTGAAAAGGGTAAAAACGAATTGGCTCCGATCCCGATATCAACAAAGGCAGCCTGCATTCCAGGCAAAACATTCTCCACAACACCCTTGTAGATATTGCCAACAATTCTAATGTTTTCAGGTTTTTCAACATAAAGTTCAACCAGAACGTCATCCTCATGGATGGCAATCCGTGTTTCCTTATGCGTTTGGTTTATAAAGATATCCTTCTTCATTTCAATTCCTTAGATATGAATTGAACCGGTAAAAGAAGAAGGTTGAGGCATTTGCTCTCAACGGGGAGGTCATTCATTCTCCTTGAATGAACCTTTCACAAAATTTTTTCTGCGCTTACTCTGCTTGAGCGGACTCTTTTTGTCCTGTTCTATCGGATCTTGCGCACTATCGATTCGGAAATATTCTTAGGAATCGATTAAATTCTTTTACCAATTCTGGTTTTAGCAGTCTTATGATCTGCTATTAAATCAGGTGCATCCAAAGATGATCACCTGTTTTGCAGTCGTAAAAAGCGTTCCCCATGCTCAGGTTGATTTTTTATGTAAGCGGGAACGTAATGACCTGGCAGTAATCCTTCAATAAACAGAATTCAGAATATCCCACCGATCTAGACCTCAATGTTTTTAGGCTGCCGGGGTTGTCTCAAAGAGACAAACATGGATAAACCGCTATACAGACGGGAGGTGTGGATCTGCTCAGGTTCTTTTTACAACGGTACTCACCGATCGTCATACCAATCACGCCGTGAAGTTCATGAAAACAGCTTCTCTTTTAACCGTGTGGATTGGTAGTTGTTCGATCGGAACTTCAAAAAACGCGGGGAGAAATTCGTTTAATCGGATTCCCTTCCCGTTTTGGACCAGAGTGATAACCTCAAGGCTATTACCCTTTATTTCAATAGACTGGATATATACTTTTATATCCAGGGATATTATGCGCTGTTTTCGCTCGCGTTTAATATACACATTTTTCTTCTGTTCAAAGTTTTGTTTCAAACTCTCCAGTGACATTTCAGAGGGGATATCTTCCAGTTCAACTCTTTGTTTTATGGACCCAATCTGAGCGGTAACAGAGTCAATTCGACCTTTGTGCCACGCCACTTCACGCACAGCAACTCCAGCGGGTAAGTGTTTATTCAGGTCCTCTATTATGGAGTCGACCTTATGGAAAAGCAGAATATCCATGTATTCAGCTTCAGAGGTATAGCCGAGTGGTAGAGCCGGTCCACTGGATATCTTGGGTCGGCTATTAAAGCCCTGGGAAAAAATCACGGGGAGGTTCGCCAGGCTAATGGCCCGCATAAAGGAGTTCTGAACATCAAGATGACCCAGATAGCTTGCCATCCCTGTTTTTGAATATCTCAGACGAGCAGTATGCACAGGCGTGGTGTTGAGCAACTCAGGCAGGGGTTCTCTTTCAGGGGCGACATAGGGTTCTGGTTTGATGGTTGACTCACCTACTGTGCCATCTTTAACAACCCGCATGATTAGTTCATCGAAATCGCAAACACCACAGGCCAGACAGCCATCACGGCAGTCAATGACGGTTGCTTCCTGGTAGGCTTTTTGTTTTTCCCGTCTGAGGAATTTTTTCAGAATACCATTATCCACCAGATCCCAGGGCAAGATGTCCTGGTCATCACGCGCCTTCAGATAATCCTCATACTGGATACCCGCTGTTTCGAAGGCTTTCATCCAGCGATCATGGCGGAAGTAATCACCCCAGCTGTCAAAGCGGGCGCCTTCCTTCCATGCTTCATATATAGCAAGCGAAACCTTACGATCTCCCCGGGACAACACACCTTCGATCTCGGAGTATTTAGGGTCCCGGTAGGAAGCACGCACATTTTTGTGCTTCAGATTATCCATAAGGAAATCAATTTTTTCGCGAATGACTTCTTTGCTGTCCTGTGCTTCCCACTGGAAGGGTGTTTCCGGTTTGGGAATAAACGTAGACAAAGTCACATTGATTTTAATCCTGCCATAGGGGTTTGCCATTTTCCGTACATCATTGATGAGGTCAACTATACCCTGCAAATCAGCCTGTGTTTCAGTTGGTAGACCCAGCATAAAATAGAATTTGAGTGTCTTCCAGCCACCATCCAGAGCGATCTGGACTGAGGAGAATAAATCTTCATCACTGATCAGCTTGTTTATAACCCGTCGCATCCGCCAGGTACCGGCTTCAGGGGCAAAGGTTAGACCTGATTTTCGCTCCTCAGAAGCAATTGATGCAATCTCTTTTGTGAACGTATCCAGACGCATTGATGGAAAGGAAACCGACACCCGGTTTTCTCTGAGATAGGGTTTCATGCCCTCTACCACTTCGCTGAGACCTGTATAGTCACTGGTTGAAAGCGATAGCAATGACATGTTTTTTTGTCCCGTGTTGGCCAGCGTTGTCTTGGTTGTCTCGATGAGTTCTTCCGGTTTGCGCTCGCGAATGGGTCGATATACCATTCCAGCATGACAGAAACGACACCCCTGGGTACAGCCTCGCATGACCTCTATGGCCAACCTGTCCTGGGCTGTTTCAACAATGGGCACCACAGGTTTGGTGGGATAGTTTGAGGCTTCCAGAATGGGGATTTTCGCACTTTTTACCCGGTCTGGTGCTCCCTCAAAATTTTTGGTGATAGCGACTAACTTGCCATCCTGATCGGATTCGAAGTCGTAAAAGGCTGGTACATAAACACCTTCGGGCATGGTTGCCAGGTCTTCTAATATTTCACGACGTGAACGATTGGCTCGGCGACCCTCACCAATGCGGCGGACCAGCTCAACCACCTGCGCCTCTGCATCACCAATAAACACAAGATCAAAAAAGTCAGCGACTGGTTCAGGATTGTAGGCATTGGTCCCACCGGCGATGACAAAAGGATCATCATCACCACGATCTTTGGTCCAGATGGGAATATCAGCCAGATCCAGCATGGTCAATATATTGGTGTACAGGAGATCATAGGGAAGCGAAAACCCAATAATATCAAAGTCTTTTAAATGATGTTTGGTCTCCAGACTATACATGGGCAGGCCATGCTCACGCATGAGCCCTTCCATATCTGGCCAGGGCGCATAGACGCGCTCTGCTGCAATATCTTTTTCCCGGTTGAGAATATGATACAAAATCTGAAACCCATTGTAGGGCATGGCCGTATCATAGACGTCAGGGAAAGCCAACGCAATGCTAGCCTGGATTTTATCCCAGTCTTTGGTGATAATGTTGTGTTCGTTCCCCAGATATCGCCCGGGTTTTGATACTTTTGAAAGTATCCGCGTATGTAAAATATGTTCTATTTCTTTGGGTTGCACCCCAATAATCCTTTCATCAGCCCCCAATACATGCAAATTTTATGAGGGAAATAATCTATAGTTCCCACCATAGTTGATTTATTTGCCTCAGAAAATATGCAGCTTCAGCACATGATTATAATAGTCTTTTTGCAAGAAACCATCTTTTCATCCTTCCCGGCCGGGATTAGAATCCTGGCCTGGAAGGATGGAATTGAAGGAGGAAAACCAGGTGTTTGGGGTTAATTTCAGATATGAATAAATAAATGGAGGTCGCGATGAATAAAAGTGATGAAAAAGCGTGGGTAAAACTACGAACCGTTGAAGGTGATATTACGGCTGAAATGCTCTGTGGCGCATTGGAAAGCGCTGATATTCCATGTGAAATAAAGCGTAGCATGCTGGCCTCTGGTTTAGGGGCTCATTCCGTTTCCCTTGCTGGAAACCAGGCGACTCTCATGGTGCCAGAGGAACACCTGAAGGCAGCTCAAGCGGTACTAGAAGCTATAGATTTTGAGCCTGAAGAAGAGCGCTAAGTACTCTAAACCTGCTTTTACCCCCACGATTAAAATTATGGGTTGCCTAATTTTACAGAATATCCGATCATAGACAGCATACAGAAATGGGTTTGATGCTATATGCAAACGGCTAAGACCATTTTAATGGTTTATATGCAAATTATGGTTTTTTACAAGTAGCTCATATTCATTTCTAAAAGTCATGGTTCGGTGATGTTTCTCTTGATTTCGTATATATTTTTCAACTTTGGGTACAATAGACTCACTTACTGAAAACCCACCATAGCCCACTTGCCATGCAAATTTAGTCGCGATCTTGTCCCCCTGATTTATCCAATGTGAGGATTCACCTTTAATTGATTTCATAATTTGGGCAATAGAGTGCTCTTTTGGCAATAGGAATAGCACATGAATATGGTCATGTGTTCCATTTATACACCTGACACCACAGCCTATCATTTCCATTTGTGCCTGGATATGTGTAAATAGGTCTTCTCGTATAACATTCTTTATTAAGGGTTGGCGATACTTTGTACCTAATATTCCGTGTACCCATATTCTTGTTAAAGAGTGGCTCATTTCGTGTAGCTCCTTTTAAACTGTTGAAACGGCTTTCATTGGTTTCCAGATCATAGATACTCATGAATAATTTCATGGATACTTAGCCAGAAGTATCGATGCTTGGGAGTCCACGATTGAAACCGTGGGTTGTGTCAGCGTGTGTTTCGGTCTGTGATATTTGATTTACCGCGGGAGGTGCTTATACCAGACCGTGGGTTGCATGAATTTATTGGAAGTGAATTAATTGTTTTTTTTTGATCGTGGGTTAATTGATCGAATAAAATCTACACTAAAAACCCATGATTTCAATCACGGGTTTCTAGAAAACTGTTTTAGAGTCGGTCATAGAAAAAATGTCAATCAGGAAGGCTGTTTCCTATATTGGGTGCACTTGAGATAATTACTAAAATGAAGGTACCTTGATCAATGCCCCAAAAAGTTCAACGCGTAAAAGGCGTCAATGACATTCTCCCCCAGGAAGCAAAACAATGGCAAGCACTGGAACAGGTTGTCAAGCAGGTGATGGAGCGCTACGCCTTTGGTGAGATTCGACCGCCGATTTTTGAAAAAACAGAGCTGTTTGCCCGCGGTGTCGGTGAAGATACTGATATCGTTTCCAAGGAAATGTATTCCTTCTCCGATATGAGTAAATCCTCGCTGACCTTACGTCCTGAACTCACTGCAGGGGTTGTGCGCAGCTATATCCAAAACAATCTCCAGCAAATCTCACCGGTTCAGAAGCTCTGGTATGAAGGGCCCATGTTCCGCCAGGAGCGTCCCCAAAAAGGACGTTACCGTCAATTCTGGCAATTTGGCGCAGAAGCCATTGGCTCTCCCAATCCTGAACAGGATGCAGAGATGATTGCCCTGTTTTATGCCATTTTAAAAGAACTTGAAATCGAGAAATCGGTAACCCTTAAAGTTAATAGTGTTGGTGATGGTGAAAGTCGAGCTGCCTATCGTAACGCTCTCCAGAAATATTTAAGACCTCACCTCAGTTCGCTCTCTGAAACCAGTCAAAAGCGTTTCGAATCAAATCCATTACGGATTCTGGATAGCAAGGCACCCAATGACAAGGAGTTGGTAAAGGACGCCCCGAAAATTCGTGAGTGTCTTAATCAAGCCTCAGCGACCCATTATGCTGAAGTCCTGGAGATGCTTGAGGCAATGGATATTCCCTATGTTCAGGACGATCTACTGGTTCGAGGACTGGATTATTATACCCATACAATTTTTGAATTCACCAGCGATGCACTTGGTGCACAGGATGCTATTTGTGGTGGGGGTCGCTATAACGACCTGGTCAAAGAGCTGGGTGGGCAAGAGGTGCCTGCTATCGGCTGGGCTGCTGGGATTGAAAGACTTCTCCTGGTTGTGGAGGCACTACAACCATTGGAGGTCAATTCCGGATTGGATCTTTTTCTCATTGTCCAGGGAGAAGACTTGAGGGTACGGGCACCCAAGCTTATCCATGAATGGCGAAGTGCTGGACTAAAATGTGATATGGACACCCTTCGCAGAAGCATGAAAGCACAGATGCGAGAAGCCAACCGACAAGAAGCCCGTTATGTGGCCATCCTTGGTGAAGAGGAGTTTGCTAAGGGTATTGTACAGCTTAAGAATTTTGAAACAGGCGAGCAGGAAGCTGTCCCCTTTGAAAGTGTGGCGTCACACATCAATAAAGCCCTGTCACCCTGCCTGCTAAGTCGTAGCTCACAGAGCGTAGACTAGAGCATGTCTGCTATGAGCCTGCCAAAGAGTCGAAGGGTGTTTTTTTAAATGAACCCGCTTCCATCCCTTCTCACAAACGCCCAAACCACCAGCTATCGAGCCCTTAAACGATCGAAGTACAGAAGACTGGAAGGTCTCTTCTTACTGGAAGGTGCCAGATTGTGTGAGGAAGCGCTTCAATCGGACCTGGAGATTACTGCCTGTATTACTTCAAAGAATTTTGACAAATTTTCCATTCCTCCCGAAGTAAAACATTTCGAAGCAACCCCTGTTCAAATCGAGCAAATTTCTGACAGTAAAAACCCTCAGGGTATCATTTGTGTCGCCCGTATTCCTGAAACTCCAGAAAAACTGGATACGGAACACACTAAAATCCTGTTGGTACTGGATCGTATTGCTGATCCTGGCAACCTGGGAACCATTTTCAGATCAGCGCTCTGGTTTGGTATCCAGGATATCCTCCTGGGACCAGATTGTGTTGATCCCTATAGCCCAAAAGTGGTCCGGGGAAGCATGGGAGCTCTTGGAACATTGAATCTGCATTCATCTACTAATCTTTGCGAAAGCGCTGAGCAGTGGAAGTTGGCGGGGGGGCAAGTTGCTGCATTGCATATGCAGGGCACCTCGCTACATGCATTCAAGCAGGAAAATTCCCTCTTTCTTATTATTGGTTCTGAAGCACATGGTGTTGATCCGGATTTGTTAAAACTATCAACCGCTCTTTCCATTGAAAAACCCGGTGCTGGCGAATCCCTCAATGCTGCCATGGCGACAGGAATTGCTCTGTTTGAGCTAACAAAAACCTGATCTACAGGTTAGGCGAGAACCAATTCTAATTTTGTAAACGAGCCAGGGCTTCTCGCTGATAGTGGGGACCCAGGGGGAATGTTTTTCCTGGAAGATCAACCTGGGTTGCATCAAAAGACTTCACCCTGCTTAAGGGGATGATATATGAACGGTGAATTCTCAGATATTCATCTCGGGGTAATCTTTTCTCAAAACCCCCAATGGTCTCCCGGACAACCAGGATTCCTGTTTCCGTATAAATTTTGATATAATCTTTAAAACTTTCAATATAGTGGATCTCACCGAAGGCTACTCGATGACTTTGCCTGTTAATATGAACGGTAATGTATGTTGGCTTTGACTGGGTGGGTTGTTCGTGCGGAACCGGTGGCATGTTTTGTCGTTGATGTCGAAACCGATCAAGCGTTTTTAAGATTCTCGGTAGACTCACTGGCTTAAGCAAGAAATCCAGAACATCATGTTCAAAGCCCTCAAAGGCATAGTCGCGATGGGCGGTTACAAATGCCACTTCTGGTGGATTTGACAAATTTCTGATCAATTCCAAGCCACTCAACTCAGGCATCTCAATATCAAGAAACAGGAGGTCAATTTTCTGCTCCCCCAATATTTTGAAAGCCTCCACCCCACTGGTGCACTTCTCAATGATTTCAACATCATCTATATTGGTCAGAAGTGATTCCAGCACCTCCAGGGCCAGGGGCTCATCATCAACCAGCAGACAGCGTATGGACATGTCGCGGCTCCCAGTTTTTCAGGGTTAAAGAAACTGTATATGTGTCTGATTCAGCTTGAATCTTCATTTCATATTGATCTGCATACTGCAGTTGCAGACGACGCCTTAAATTTTTTAGACCAATTCCTTGCGAATGTTTGTCCTTCGTTTTTGTGGTCTCAAGGACTGAGTTACTCACAACGAACTTACACCCATCCAGCATGACTTTTAAACTAATTTTTATCCAGCCCTCATGATCATGTCTGGCAATACCATGTTTAAAGGCATTTTCAACAAGGGGCATGAATATCAAAGGTGCAATAGTCTTGTCGTCAATATAGCCCTGTATCTCTAGGGATAGATCGAGACGCTCACCAAAACGCAATTTCTCCAACTCAATATAGGCCTCGATTCCTTCTAATTCCTTCTCCAGAGGCACGTAGGGGTGTCTAGTCTGATAAAGTGTGTAATCAAGCAGTGAGGATAGCTTCAAAATCATCTCTGGTGCAGCAGGGGATTGTTTGAGTGTTTGCGCATACAGATTATTCAAGGTGTTGAAAAGAAAATGGGGGTGCAACTGTCCTTTTAGCAAGTCAGTCTCAGCTTTGAGGCGCTCATGTTCAACCTCCTGGCGTAATTGAAAAAGTCGAATAGCAGCCACCAGAAAAACGACGGCAAAGATGCCAATGAGGTGTATAAATAAATCAATACTCATGGGATTGGGACCCGACGTGTAAAAGAAGTCAGGTGTTGGCATGAGTATTACCGCAATGCTTGTCATGATGTATCCAAATGCGGTAAACAGAATTAGGTAAATAGTATGAATGGTAGCTCGTAGATATTGCTGGGTAAGCAGAAAGCGGGGAACGATAAAATAGGCAAGATAGTATGTTGGCAACAGATAGAAAGGCAGGGTGATCAATGTGTGCAGTAGTGCTGGTGCAAAGGCACCCATGAACCGGCCATAGACCGAGGAATAAAAGAGCAGAACCAGGAGCCAGCCCACTATATGCAGTAAAACTTTCATAAAGCGGGATGACCTAAAATTTGAAATCATATCTCTGTTTAGAAAATTCACAGTTCAAATATAATCATTATTGCCTGTAGATCTGAATAATTAGCCCAAGGGGTGTTCAGAAGCGACCAGTGGACAGATCATCAGGACAAGTTAGTTTTATACCACCAAAACACCTTTGTATCAGGTCTAACATGCAGATCCTCTCATAATCTAAAACAGGGCTTTTTTGTTTGATATCTTGGCCTCAAGAACAAGGTGGAATAGAAAATTTCCCCTATAAAAAAATGCAAAAGTAAGAAGGAGGTAGACATGTTTAACTGGTTTCTTTCAGGAGGTCCCTTTATGTGGCTTATCCTGGTAGTATTTCTGATTGAGGTTTTCTATGCAATTCGTGCTTATGGAAACATCAACAGGAGGCTTGCTGTTAAAGCAAGGCTTGACTTAAAGACATTGCTGGTATTAGGCATTTCTTCCATGGCTCTGGGCGCCATTGGTCAAGTTATGGGAATTTATGCTGCCCTGGGGGCAATCATCGTAGCCACGGATATTTCACCTGCCATCGTGCTGGAAGGTTTTAGGATCGCCTCTGTGAGCACCATTTTTGGAACCCTTATCTTTTTGGCAACCATGCTGGCCTGGCTGGGATTAAGAGAATTTCTATACAGAACCACTGAGTAAACATCTTTTCGGTATAGCCACATTTACTGAGAATTGCAGGGACTTCTATTCACAAGAAGCCCCTGCACTTTTTAATTATCACCTTTTCACAACTTATAAATATCCCCAAACATCCCTTGACTGTCGGCTTTTCAGAGGAACATCGTCTTGGTATCAGACTTCAATCCATATATATTGCTCGGCCATATTGAGTGGCAGAAATTATTTGATTAAGCCTGTGTGACCAACACATAGAACTGATAAAGGATCAACAATGGATTTTCTTAAACCTCGTGACATGGTGAAAACACTCATGGCGCTTTTCGTGCTGATCTTCACCTTTTTGATCTACCTGGACACCATGGCGCCGACGGTTTCTTTCTGGGATTGCGGTGAATTTATCGCTGTTTCACACACCTTGAGTGTTCCACACCCTCCTGGCTCGCCACTCTATCTTTTGCTGGGTCGCGTCATTTCCATGCTTCCCATCGTAGGCGGAGCTGCCCTCGACCCTGTATTGAACGAACCACAGTTCCATAATATTGCTTATCGTATCAATCTTTTATCACCTCTGGCCACAGCATTTGCAAACATGTTTCTTTTTCTCATCATCGTACGTCTGGTTGCTGAATGGCGCGGGAAAATCAAGGATGCTGCCGACAAGTGGATTGCATATGGTGGTGCTCTGGTGGGATCTCTCACCATAGCCTTTTCTGATAGTCACTGGTTTAATGCCGTGGAAGCCGAAGTGTATTCCATGAGTATCTTTTTCACAGCCATTGTGGTTTGGCTCATACTTAAGTGGTCTGAAAAAGTGGATGAGGGTGGAGCTGGTTCACGTTACATTTTGATCATTTCATATATGATGGGCCTGGCCATATCAGTTCACATGCTCAACCTGCTTACCATTCCTTTTATTGCGCTCATCATGTACATGAAGCTTAATCCCAAAGAGAATGGCGTTGAAATGATGGTGCATATGCTGGCAACGGTGGCAATTATGGCCATTGCAATCCTCATTGGCATTGAAATGGCATTGCCTGCCAGCTCACTGGAATATATGCGTCTTTCTCCCGCCGATTTGAGCTCCAAACTCATGGTTCTGGGTGTGATCTTTAGCATCATTACCGGTGGAGGACTGTGGGGTCTCTCCCAGGCTTTTGACGCTGAGAGACGTAGTCGATTCTGGAAGCAGGTTGTACTCATGGGCGCTGCTGGTGCATCCTATCTTATCATTTACCTTGGAATCATTAAGGGTATGCCCAAGCTGGCCAATACTATGGGTAGCATTCTGAATACGGACAATGCCGTATCTGCCATTGGTGCCACTTTTACAGTCAGTATTCTCATTCTCATGGCACTGATCTTTTTTGCTCCCTCAATCTATAGAGCCCGTGCTACTGAGATTAGACTTTCTGTCATGGCGCTGCTCCTGGTCCTGGTAGGGTTTACATCGTATCAAACCATCTTTATTCGCTCATCCCAGAACCCAAATATTGACGAGAATGATCCTGAAACGGTATCGCGTGCTGTCTCCTATCTGGAACGCGAGCAGTATGGAAGCTACCCCATGTTTTACCGTGATCGTTGGGGAGAAACACCTCTTAATAGAAACTCTGCCACTCCTGGACGTATTGTCAAGGTCAATAGCACGGGGAAAATTGGTGAAGTCGTATCTGTTAATGGAGACCAGGTTGTGGTGGGTGTTGGGGGTCGAGACATCAACCAACGCATGAATAATTTGAGCGTTATCACCAATGGTTATAAATCAAATTCAGATTTTTTCTGGCGCTACCAGATAAATCATATGTATATCCGCTACTTCAAGTGGCAATTCTGGGGCAGAGACGGAGACAACTCCGATATTTCTCAGCTCTGGGCCATTCCATTTTTCTTAGGACTGGCTGGAATGGGGCATCATTTCGCAAAAGATTCACGACGGGCATTCGCCGTAATGGCGCTTTTCATGCTCACAGGATTTGCTATTCTGCTTTATCTCAATCAGGATGATCCCCAACCTCGAGAACGAGATTACTCCTATGTGGGATCATTTTATGCCTTTGCAATCTGGATTGGGATTGGAGCTGCCGCAGTACTGGAGAAACTCAAAGACTGGCGTAAAGATTCTCCTGTATTTTTTGGTGGAGCTATCGCCATAATGTTGCTTGCTGCACCTGCAAACATGCTGAAAGCAAACTATCATACCCATGATCGTTCTGGCAATTATGTGGCCTGGGAATATTCCTACAACCTGCTCAACACCTGTGAACCCAACGCCATTCTTTTCACAAACGGCGATAATGATACCTTCCCGCTCTGGTATTTACAGGAGGTAGAGGGTATTCGTAAGGATGTGCGAGTGGTCAACTTGAGCCTGTTGAATACACCCTGGTATGTAAAACAGCTGAAACACATGGACCCCAAAGTTCCCATCAGCTTGAGTGATAAAGAAATTGAAGACTTGACTCTTTGGAGATGGGAAGAGCGAGAGATGACACTTCCTGGACCAACGACGTATGGGGATAAACCTGAATCTGGATCCCTGGAGAATGGCTCAGCAGGAATTACCTGGAATTTGCAACCCACGATTTCGCGACAGAAAAGCCAGCAGACTGGTAAACTGGTGGGGGGTCTCAGAGTACAGGATGTTATGATCTTCGATATCATGCGCATGAATAAATGGAAACAACCCATTTATTTTGCAGTTACGGTTTCCCCCAGCAACCAGATTGGTCTGGGAGATTATCTGCGCATGGATGGACAGGCGTATCAGGTGATGCCCTACAAGGTGGGCTTGAGTATTGATGTGGATGTCATGTATGACAAGATCATTGATACCTATCGATATACCAACCTGGACGATCCAGATGTGTATTATCCACCAAACGTTCAACGCCTGCTGCAAAACTATCGCAAGGGGTTCCTGCAACTTGTCTACGAATATGGTCTTGATGGGGAGGAGAATCGTGAAAAGGCTCTCCATGTTCTCCACAAGATGGATGAACTGGTTCCCGATAATACGATTCCTGTCACTTACATGGATCTGTATCTTCAGATTGCCCAAATGTACTACCAGCTCGAAGATGATTCCAGCGCGTATCGCTACATGGAAAATGCCTTTGAGAATGGTCGCGATGATGTACCAATAATGGATCGGATCAAGGTGGCCTCAATTTGGAATGATCTCTTCGATGAAACGGAGAAGACCCTGGAAATCCTGCTCCCGCTTAGCATGGAAGCACCCATGAATGCACAGCTCATCTATGAGATTGCCCGAGCCTATGTGAAAGATGGCAATGCTATTGATGGTGAAGAGTGGGTCACTCGCCTGGCGTCCCTGGCGCCCATGGCCAGAGAAACTCGAACGCTTCAGGATATGGTCGCCAAACTCAAGGCTGATTCCACAGATTCATAATTTAGTGGCCTGACACAATAAATAAAAAGCCCCGGCATGTTTCGGGGCTTTTTTTATTTAACCTAATTACAAGATATTCATGCTTATTTCTTGAGATTCATCTTTAGATTGGGCAGCAACCCTGGGAGATGTCTTTGAATAGAAAAAGTCCAAGCTGTAATTCTAAAAAAACCAGTCGTCCTTTGATGGAATATGACTCAAAAGCTGAGGCTAATTCTGCTGCAAAGCACGCCAATCTAAATTATGCCGGGAATCATATGGTTCCCTATAAATGCAGTAAATGTGGGTTCTGGCATCTTTCACCTGAAGACAGGCAAACCCCCAGCCAGACCTGCACAAGTTGCCGTGGTTCAGATGGCGCACTAAAAGACTCATATGCTACTGAACGTGACGCCTTGAGACGGGCTGGTCACCTCCGTAAAGAGCAAGGTGTTAAATTAAAGGTTTATGAATGCGAGCACGGCAACGGTTGGCATTTATCGAAAAATCAAGATTAGCTGTCAAGGGGATCGAAGGTCGGTTGCCATTGATAGTGTCTTAATGGAATCACACCTGCCTCAGTAAAAACAACACCTTCACTTTCCAACAATTTTCGCTGCACAGCTCCGCCCATCTCAAGATTAAGGCTGATCTTCCCCTGGGCATTTATCACTCTGTGCCAGGGAATATCATCTGATGGTACCGCATGTAAAGCATATCCTACTTGGCGGGCTTGACGGTAATAGCCAGCCAGTGCGGCGATCTGTCCATAGGTGGCAACCATACCTTCGGGGATTTGCTTCACCACGGCATAGATCGTTTCCCACTTGCTTTGTTTGTTTCCCATAGGCCTTTAATCGATTAGGGGGGTTATCCAGGCGAGGATTCAAATCCTCGCCTGGAAAAAATAATTACTCCACTCTTTGGAGGGTGAGGATGGTTTTAAATTTGAGGTAACCCTCATCTCGTGTTCCATCGTGAGCCACATTATCCACTATCTGTAAACGCATCTCATCACCCTGGATCTGGCACACATAAACGGCATGCCCACCTACAAATGCTGGTGTTTTTGCAACTTCAACATATGTAGTTAATTCCGAACCGGACAATTCATAGCGACCCGTATTGGTTACGATAGAGTTGTAGCTCTGAACCTTCTCTGCATCATTGGGATGCCATTGATCGGCATAGGCTTCCTGTTGAGCTCTCAGGGGCATCCAGGTCATGCTGTAGTGCTCCTCAGTAAAGATGAATAACCCGGGAAGTGCTGGATCAATTGATGTGGTATCTGCGCCAGACAGGTAGACAACAGTTAGCAACTTCCATACACCTATAATAGAATTCCCCATATCTCTAGCCCTTCTTTTTCTTTTTGGACTTTCGCTTCTTCTTTTTAATGAGGTGTCTGTTCTCATGAAAAAAACTGGCCATAATTTTGGAAACTGCCGCTGGAACCACCTTCTTTATCGCCTGCTTGGGGGTAAACAATTTTCGTTTGCGGAAATGTTTTTCATCCCACTTGTCTTTAAGCCTGGTGACCTCCATGTAATAGAGACGCACCTTATAGCTGCCACCCAGTTTTTCGTAAGTATAGGTCCCAATTTCATCAGGGAGCACCTCCCCTTTGATACCCGCCTCTTCCAGTGCTTCTTTGGCTGCAGATTCCTGGGCTGTTAGCTCCCAATCGATGGATCCTTTGGGAATAATCCAACGGTTACTGCCCCTGGCTGTGATGACAACCACCTTGCCCTTGTAAACAGGGATCACACCGGATTGTTTAAAGTATTTTAGCTTTATTTTTGACGACATATAATCGAGGGGAGATGTATTAAGGTTTTCTTAATTCAGCGATGCGCTTGATCAGACTACCATCTTCCAGATAGCGATAGAGATCCTTCCCTGGACACAAGGTCTCAGTATAGTCTTTGTGACTTTTGATCATGGCATTTGGTACGCCATACTTATCTGCCAAAGTTGCCGTCAGCAGGGCGAGTTGATTAAATTGGGTTTCACTGAGAATCTGGTTTTCGTAATTGCCCATGACACAAATGAGAGCATGCCCCCGTACATCATAATCCGTATTGGTATCACCGGGATATTCGATGGGACGTGCTTCATAGATCTTCCCCTGAAGATCAATCATATAGTGATAGGGATTGTCAATCCAGTTTTTATCAGAACGACTCCAGGATTGTAAACCAATCAAATATTTGATGACATCTTTATCCTGGGGAAAGTCCTCGCCACCGTGATGGATGGTAATGTATTTGATCTCGTGGGTAGGAATGGTGTCGGTGAGGGGTACCCATCCCCAATCAGCGCGAGTTACCATTTCAAGGGCGGGGTTAACCTCCACTATATTTTCAACCTGAGGAGCGCAATATGCCAGGAACAATACAGAAATTAGTACAAGGAGTATCTTTGGGGTCATTTTCATTTCCTTCTTTGATTACAAGGTATCGGGTGATTGCCCTGAAGTCATCATCTTTATGGCTTTTTGGGAACGTCTTTTCGTTGTTTCATCTTTTTTGGCTGTGCTTATCCAGAGCAGGTATTGTTGACGATGAGCGGGACTCAATTTATTCCAGATTACCTTTGCTGCATTTGATTTTTCCAATTCGATGGTAAACAATTCTGGCACTTCAGAGATATTAGGGTGTTCACGGTTCAAAGCCCACTCTCCTGATTGCCTGGCAATATCAACCTGTCGTGTTCCTGGCGGGGTCATGAGACCCTGGGCTTGCAACTCTATCACACGTCTTTTGTTTAGTTCAGACCACCTGCTGTTTGATTTTCGGGGAGTAAATTTTTGCATGTAACGATTTTTATCTATTCCCTGTATCAAGCTATCAACCCATCCAAAACAAAGCGCCTCCATATTGGCTTCAGCCTTGGTTAAACTTGGTTTGCCCGTGTGCTTTTTGTAGTAGACCAGCCAGATTTCACTAAGATCTGCATGATTTTTTTCCAACCATTCCCGCCAGATCGCTCGAGAACCTGGATTGACGGTGACCTTGTTTTTGATTGTTTTGTATTTCATTTAAAGTTGCTTAAAATATAATTGTTTGAATCCCTATCTCCTGTTCAAATAATCAATCGGAAATCTGTCCCTGACACCCTCTTTGCCCAATATGCTCTCAGGACATATTTCAATTCCCCTTGAGCATATTCAGAGTATTTTTATCGCAATATAGGAGTTTTCAATGCGCATAGTTTCATGGAATGTTAACGGTATTCGTGCCGTCGTTAAAAAGGGTTTTTGGGATTGGTTTAACCTGGATGCACCTGATATCATGTGCTTTCAAGAAACCAAGGCACAGCCAGATCAACTCGATGAATCACTGACCAAACCTCTTGGATATCACGCCTATTATCATTCAGCCGAGCGCAAAGGCTATAGCAGTGTGGCGACATGGTGTAAAACAGAACCTCTGTCGGTGGAAACAGCCATTTTAGACGATGCTTTTAATCGGGAAGGTCGGATTGTCCTCACTGAACATGAAAAATTCTTTTTGTATAATGTCTATTTCCCCAATGGGCAAAAAGATCAGGATCGACTCGATTATAAGTTGCGATTTTATGGTGCCCTCCAGGAACACATCCGTGAAAAGGATAAAATTAAACCTGTAATTATCGTGGGAGATTTTAATACCGCTCATACTGATATCGATCTGGCTCGTCCAAAGCCCAACGAAAAGACATCCGGATTTCTCCCTGAAGAGCGTGTTTGGGTTGACCGCTATCTGGATACAGGATTTGTTGATACCTTTCGTCAGGAGCACCCTGGGGCCAAAGGCTACTATTCATGGTGGAGCTTCCGCTCCAATGCCCGTGTAAACAACGTGGGCTGGAGAATTGACTACTTCCTGGTAAGTGAAAAGATTGCCGACACGGTGGATGCCTCTCGGATTCATCCCAACATCACCGGTTCAGATCACTGTCCCATTAGTTTGGTCCTGAAATAATGAGTATTGGCTTTCCCGGGTTGGGATTCGAATCCCAACTTGGATGATCATTCACACATCTTTGTTTTATGCCAGAACTACCTGAAGTAGAAACCGTCGTAAGGGGTCTGCAGAACACTATAGTTGGTGAGACAATTATGGATCTGGAAGTGCCCTGGGAAAAAGCCCTGGTGGCTGATGATCCCTACGAATCAATTGTGGGTAAACTTATTACCGGAGTTCGTCGCCGGGCCAAATACATTATCATTGAATTTGACAGGGGATTTCTCCTTGTTCACTTGCGCATGACGGGGAAACTTACTCCAGTTTATCCAGAAAAGCATGTGACAGTCGTCCTGCATTTTGAGTCAGGGAATAGTCTCTATTTTCAAGATACTCGTAAATTTGGACGCATGGTGTATACGGATAACCCGCTTGAGGCCTTAGGCAATCTTGGACCCGAACCCCTTAGTGATGACTTTATCCCGGATGTGTTTTATAAAATGTTGTGCGGGAAAAAGCGTCTGATTAAGCCGCTCTTATTAGACCAGTCTTTTCTGGCCGGCCTGGGAAACATTTATGTGGATGAAGCCCTGTTTCAATCAGGCATTCAACCCTTAAGTTTATCCTCTTCCATACCAAAAAGTCGGGTGTACTGCCTGCATTCGGCTATACAGTCCATCCTTTCCGCCAGTATTGAAGCCCAGGGAACAACTGTCCTCAATTTTAGCCATGGCGATAATCGGATTGGCAGTTATCAGGAGGCTTTGGAGGTCTATGGCCGCGGAGGTGAACCTTGTTTGAAATGTGAAACTTTGATAACAAAGATTAAAGTCGGACAGCGAGGAACGCATTATTGTTCTCGTTGCCAAAAGAAATATACAGAATAGAACTACGAGAGATTGCGGACAAGCCCTTCAGCCTACTCCATTACCTTTTGATTTATCTGGAGTGTTTCTACTCAGGAAGCTTGAACATCAGTAAAAGTATTCAGGTGTATGCATTCATGGGTATCATCAAGCCCCAACTGAGCAACACCGCTACCCCCCACATATAGAGTGGCATCATATTTTTCACACAAGTCTTGAAGTTCTCTGAACTCAGCCTGGGCTGCAGGTGCATTCTCATTATAAATCGATGAGAGGTATACACGCTCCGGTTTAAATGACTTGAAGACGCTTTCTGTATCACCGACAGGTGTTTTTTGTCCGCTGAAAAGGACCTGAAAACCTCGTTGCTCCAGGAGGTGCTGAACCATTTTTGCCGGGATATCATGGAGCTCTTCACTCAAAGTCAGGACAAATGCTTTGGTCTGTGTCTTTTCTGGTTTGACTACCACATCCTGAAGTTGAATAATTCCATCCCTAATGGTTTGGGAAGCAAGATGTTCCTGAGAAACACTTAACCTTCCATCCATCCACATTTCACCGATTGTATGAAGAATTGGTGTGAGTAAATCATCATAAATGCTGGCCAGATTCTGGTTGACCATAACCAAGCCATTTAAAACTGTTTTCACTGCTGATTGATCGCAGGAAATCGCGTGATCCAGGACATAGGGAATAAGCTGGTCATAATCTGCCCGGAGAATTTGATGACTCAGCTCAAGATTTAGCTGGTTGTCCAGGGGCAAGAGCGACAGACGTTCTGAATATTTTTCATGACCCATGGCAAATGCGGCGAGGTGTCGTAATAGAAACTTTCTGTGACCACCTGCTGTTTTCACACAATCCAATTTACCCGTGTCAGTCCAACGCTTCACAGTGGCAACATTGACACCCAGGATTTTGGCAACATCGGCGCTACTTATTAATGAGGTACTATTGGCAGTCTTTTGCATCTCCAGTCTTCCTTAATCAACTCAAAATAACCCAACAAACTTAGATTTCTGCACTTATTCCAATAGTTGGTAATATCCCAAAACCCTGATTCACAGCAACCTTGCCAGTATTTGGGTCAAATGATGGTGCAGAAGATGATTTACGGTTATACACATTCTGAACATCAATATAGGTGATCAGACCCCAGCCCTTATTGGTCCAGCGACGATCCAGTCGTACATCCAGATTGTGGTTGGCATCCAGGCGGAGGGCATTATAGGCTTCTGTTATCTGCATTCCTGAATCATTTAGGGGTGTATAGGGGCGACCACTGGCATAGCGGAACTTGGTGCTGAACTCCCATTTTTCGTTAAAAACGTATCCACCACCCAGATTCATGATCCAGGTCTGATCAAAACTTCCTGGACGTTCAATGCCATCCAAAGCTTTAAACATGGACTGGTTGTAGCTCACACTGATGGTGCCGTAACAGGGAACCTCAGACATTTTTTTCTGAACAAAAAATTCAAGACCACGAGCCCAGCCTGTACCTTCACTACTGAGTGGATCAACGCCAAAGGAGGCAAAACCCTCAGTTGATCCACCAAAGCCAGCACCGGTATTCACCATGACGAGATAATCTCGAGTCAGACTGACCGGGTACTTTCTATACTGTTTGGTATATGCTTCCAGCGTAACTTTTGTATCTGAACGCCAGAGGTATTCCAACCCTAAAACAAACTGATCAGCCTGAATAGGATCGAGATCACGGTTACTCTCATTGGAAACCAGCCAGATCGTACTTGGATATTGGTTATATCTACCGACACTCGTTGATACAGAGACATCGCCGGTCAAATCATAGTTCATTGAAAAACGGGGTGAAAGCACTGGAGCAGCATCTAAAAATGTTGAGTGATCCGCACGCAAACCGGCTGTGTAATTAAAGCGGACGAAACGCTGTGACAGCTGTCCATAAATGCCGGACTTGTAACCCACCTTGGCATATTCCTGTTCAATACTAAAACTGCCAATACCAGGGACATCGTTTTGGTTGAGTACCAGATCTGAATAAAAATCCGCACGACTTATTTTTCCACCTGTACTGAGACGCAGTGATTTGCTCAATTTCCAGGTCACATCTGATTTGAGGGAAGTTTGACGATCATAACTGCGGTTGCTGAAAATGGGGGTCAAGTCAGCATTTCTCTGGAGAAAATCGTATTCTACATTCACCTGACTCAGGCTGGTTGTAAAAAGACCGGAACTCATTAAATGTCTGTAATTGATACCGGCGACAAATTGCTGCTGATCACTTCCCAGAATCTGGCTATTTGAATTGCGTTGCTCTTTGGTATCATTAAACCACTTTACATTATTCAGGGCTGCGATACCCAGGAAGGTAAGCTGATCTGTCTGATTCAAATTGAAGGTTGCTTTTGTAAGAAAATCCCAATACTCTGGTACAAAACCAAAGCCTGCAGCCTTAAACAGAAAGTCTAGATAGCTGCGACGTGCTGAAAAAAGAAAATTACCGTTTTGTGGTAAAGCACCTTCCAGGTTGAAGCCAAACTGACTAGCCGAGATGGTTGTCTTGGAGGCAAGCTGATCGCTGAGGCCTTCACGTAGGGAAATATCCAGCACTGAGCTGAGACGATCACCATATTTGGCAGTAAAACCACCTGTTGAGAAAGAGGTTTCATCCACAAAATCAAGATTTACATAGCTCTGGGGACCCCCACTGGCACCCTGGGTCCCAAAGTGATTGATATTGGGGACTTCAATATTATCGATGATATACAAGTTCTCACTTGGGGCTCCACCACGAACAATAAGATCATTTCGGCCACCATCAGCCTGAGCAACACCGGGGAGTATTGAAATCGCCCGGACCACACCTTCAAAGCCACCAGGCAATCTTCTGATCTCTTCACTTGATTGAACCTGTGTACTGGAAGGTGTATCAGGACTTTTGGTGAAATACTCAGCAATTACCACTGCAGCTTCCAGTTCAAGGATTGTTTCCTGTAATTCAATATTAATCACAGCAGGTCTGTTTGACTTTACCACAATGTCACTGATGATCCTCGATGCATATCCGATATAGTCTACTCTTAAGCGATAAGTACCAACTGGCATAGACTGGATATAAAAATTGCCCTCCACATCAGTAGCCGAACCACGATTCGCATCCTCAACTATTACATTTGCACCAATTATTGGCTGTTGGGTGGTTTCATCTATGACCTTGCCCTGGATGGAATTGCTCCCCTGCCCCAAAAGGGTGGTAGCGCTTAATATTAGGATGCTCAACACTA
This sequence comes from Candidatus Neomarinimicrobiota bacterium, assembly GCA_016784545.1. Classification (NCBI taxonomy): domain Bacteria; kingdom Pseudomonadati; phylum Fidelibacterota; species Fidelibacterota bacterium. Next base: position 8,750 of record JADHUM010000025.1, on the reverse strand, counting down.
GGTTTTTCATTTTCAAACTCCGATATTCATTGTCAAATCTGTCAGTTTTTCTTTTCATACGTGACAAATATAGACATGATTCATCTCGGGGCAACATAAAAGCGCGTTATGCGCGTTTATTGTTGATAATAATTGTCTTTTCTCTCGGTAAACTTCTAGCTACAGGGAATCGCACGCGATTCACAATTGCGCGTTTTGCAAGATTATCACAGCTTTAGAGTGGATGGGTTTAACAAAAAAGCGCCTTAAGCTGGTTCAGGTGCATCGACTTTATAGATGAAGACCAGGAGGCCCGCCACAAGAAAACTCAGACTCAAGGCATAGAGGGGTATGGTTCCAAAGGCCTCGACCAGGAGCCCGGCGATTGAAATATATACAACGATAAATGGCGCCACAGCAGTATCCAGGGCAGCGTAATACAGCTTACGGTCACCCAGTTCCCCTGCAAACTCATAAACAAATACCATAAAGGAAGATTGACCGGCCCCAAAGGCCATTCCCACAAACACAAAAGTTATATATGCCATCCACGGCTCAGTGGCCAGGATAGCAGTGAGACCGGCTAAAAAATGACCAATGAAAAATCCGCTTATTGCGGTCTTGCGACCATAAATATCACCAATATATCCGAATACTATGTTGAAAATAGCTTGACCCACAACCAGAAAAAAAGTGAAGGTTCCAGCAGAACTTAAGGGTAGATCAAATCTGTTTTGTAAATCAACGCCATAAAAAGCCAGGGGCATCATGGTTGCCGCGGCCAGTGCACGGCTATAAATATAATTGCGGAAGTTTCTGTCCTGAGTATAAATGGGTTTCAGGCGCTGCCACCAATTATCAAGCTGCTCTTTCTTTGGTGATGGGGGATGAATGACTTTGATAAAGATGAAAACGCTATTCCCCACCAGTATAGCCAGTGTCATGATTAGGAAAGCGACCCCAAAATTACTGGGGAAGCTCAAAGAATCCATGGACAGGACCTCCTTTAGGACATAGCCGCCAACCATCCCCATGATGGCATTCACAGTAAAGGTGATACCAAAAAATCTTCCCCGGCGATTCGTCACTGTCACTGATGCTAAAAAATCTGCCCACACAGGAACCAGGAAACCCACACCTAATGACCATAGAATCCATAAAGCCAAATAGACCATGATCCCAGTCTGACCAACAAACTCAAAATAGTAGAAAGCCACACCAATGAGAAACGCAAGGGGAGCCATGGCAAAATGCAATCCGATGTTTATTTCCTTTATCCGAGTAGAGTGACGAAAAAGATTCGCCGACAGCAGCTGTGGCAATGCGACCAACAGAATGAATCCGCCAGGAATCAAACCAATAATGAAAGCAGATGCACCCATCTGTGCCAGAAACATGGGGATGACAGAATTCATATTATGGAAGGCCATTGCAAAACCCCACAGGCCTTCACCTGCTGCATTGAGAACCGTATTACGCGTATGAACCTGTTGTGGACTTTTACTCTGCATGCCTGGAATGTAATCCGTAGTTTGCTCCAAATAATATTTTGATTTGATGGTCTGAAATGAAAGATTGGTACACGACACAGGAGTGAAAAGTAAAGGGAAGAGGCAGGGAGAAGCGTTATGTCCATTTTCATCGATTCAGCAAATCTTGCACAGGTTAAAACAGCCCTTGAACTTGGCTGGGTTAAGGGTGTCACAACCAATCCACTACTTCTGGCCCAATCAGAGCTGGAGCCGTCAGCTTTATTCATGGCGCTAAGAAAGTTGAGTGCTGGACCCATTTTTTACCAGTTGACATCAAATACCTTTGAAGCCTGTATGGCTGAAGCACATCAAGCTGTGGAACTCCTCGAGAAGCAACTCGTGGTAAAATTACCCCCTACGGAATTAGGGTTTAGACTATGTTCCGAGTTGTCTTCCAGGATACCCTGTTGTCCCACGGCCATTTACTCAACCTCTCAGGCTCTGATTGCCAGGGAGGCTGGTGCTCAATATCTGGCAGTCTATGTGAATAGGGCAACAAGACTCATGGGAGATGGTCTAAAGTTGGTTGAAGATATTGCTGAAATATTGAGTGGAAGCCAGACCAAATTGCTGGCCGCTAGCCTAAAATCACCAGCTGAAGCTAGCCAGGCATTTTCTGCTGGAGCAGACGACCTTACCTTACCTTATTCTACTCTGATAGCCATGTCCAAACACCCCCTGAGTGATGAAGCAGTTAAACAATTTCAAACTGAAGGCGTTGGTCTGGTTCAGGGGAATTCAGGGAAATGAGGTATAGGGTATAAGGGAAGAGGTAGGAGCTCGCTTCAGTTGATCATGCAGTCGAATTTCAATTCCCAGGTTTTAAGTCACTCGCTTCGCGTCTATCACCCGTATTCCTCTATACACTTATAACATTGCATTGAGGGCGGAGTATAGTTCAGCTCGCAAATTCTATAACACCATTCCAGAAACCCTTAAACCAACCCTAGCAGGATTGATCTATATTTCGTCTCTGCATCGTCAGAACGACTCAACATAATAACAGGCACACGGGCACCCACGACTACCCCTCCCACCTTGCATCCTCCCAGAGCTGAGAGTCCCTTCACCAGATGATTGGCGGCTGTTGTATTGGGCATGAGAAAGACATCAATTTCACCAGCGATTTCCGAGTCCAAACCCTTTCGGGTAGCGGCAACAAGGGAGAGGGCAACATCGGGAGCAATGGGTCCTTCGATGGAGACCCTGCCAGATAGCGCCTTAACCACATTTTGCGCAATGACCGTTTCAGGTATTTTATCGCTCACCGTTTCAACCAGGGTCATCATCCCAAAATGAGGTCGTTCGATGCCTAATAATTTCAGGTAGTGGGTGATATTCTCTACCATCTGCTGGAAAACATGCTCGTCGAGATGAAGATTGATACCTCCATCACTAATGAAGAGCAGCTTATGGTAGTGGGGTGATTCTATAACAGCAATGTGGTTGAGCAGTTCACCCTGGCGCAACCCAGTATCTCTATCAAGGATAGCTCGCAAGAGTTCCCCAGTGGGAATCTTGCCTTTCATCAGCAGGTCGGCTTTATCCGCATGAATATATTGGATAGCATCAACAGCTGGATTCTGACTATCAACGATTTCAAAACCCGAGATCCCAGGTGGAATGAGTGATTCGATTTTCCTGGCGTTGCCAAACAGAAAAAATTGAGCAAGGCCTTCTTGCTGTGCTCTGTTGGCTGCTTGAATAAGAATAGAATCCTCAGCTGCTGCCAGAGCTACCCGCTTGGGTGTGGAACCCTTAACCAATTGATGAAGTTCTTGAAAACTAGATATCATTTTGCTCACCCCAATATGGTAAAAAATGGCTGATGATCACAAGAAGTGGTCACCAGCCATCAATATATTAACTGTCTGGATCAGGAGTGGCTATTATTGTCCAAGAAAGGAGCGAATTCCAAATCTTATTAGCAGCTGTTGAGTATCAATATCATTGACATCGGTACCTTTTTCGAAATTGTATTCAGCTTCTACAGTAAGACCAACATTTTTTGCCAGGTTTAAAAGAAGACCTGCGCTGGCTACCAGCCCTAATTCAGATTCATCCCTAAACAATTCTTCATCATTATAGAGTGTTTTGTTAACAAGGTAATTTGCGCCACCTTTGATAAATGGTGTTAGCTCGCTGTTCTTGCCACCAAAAAAGAAGTAGACCCTTGGTCCAAGGGACATGACTACGGATTCAAAGACATCAGGTTCATCCTCGTCACCTGATTCTTGCATGGCTTTTCCATAACCCAGATCTATTCCGGCAGCGAATTGTGGAAAGAGAAACAAAGCAAGGTCTGTATTAATGTTCCAGACTGAAGATCTCAAATCCTGACTCAGATCAGTCTGGTAGGATCCCGTTCCGGAAATCATGATGGTTCCAGATGCCCGCGAAGTGGAATACGAGGTTTGCCCATATGAAAGTGTTAGCATCCCCATCAGCCCGAAAGCAACAAGTAGTGTTATTAATTTTTTCATGTTAATCTCCTTTTGTTTACTCACTTTTTTTAAAAAGCGATGAAAAATAGTTCTTCATCTCATTTTCCTTGTGATTCTTATCATAGGTCTCGGAATTGGTTTCGGCACTTTCTTCAGCCTCATCACCCGGTGATTCCCCCTGCTCTTTGTCCATTGTTATGTCATCTTCAGAATCTAATTCGGTATCATCCACACTTGCCCCACCGGCCTGTTTAAGCATATCATCAAAAGTGCTTTCAAACGTCTCACTACTCTCCTTAAACAATGCGTCAAGCTCATCTTCCGTCGGTGGTTCTCTATCTTCAGTATTGTTAGATGTATCCTCTTCGGTCTTATCTGAGTCATCCATTTCGAACCTGTCCTCGTCATCATCTTCTGCTGGTGTTTCACTCAGATCTGCCAATTGTAGAGCTGGAGACTCCTCTTCAAGTTCTTCTTCAATAAATGTGTCACTTTCATCTTCAAGGAACTCATCTACGTCTTCATCCTTGACTGGGTCTTCGTCCAGCGATTGAAATTCAGGAGTATGCGGCTCGTCTTCATCGCCTTCCGATTCAATAAATGAGTCCTCCTCAATGTGGGGTTCAGGGACTTCATTTATCTCTTCTTCAGGTATTTTCCCCTGGTCTTCCTCTTCAGTTTCTAAAGGCTGCTCATGGTCATCATCAAAAGAGGGAATCTCCACCTCGGGCTCGGGAGTATCCACAAGATCCTCCTCAACCTTTTGTTCCACATCTGGCTCGTCATCTGCGGGCTGACTGGTTGCTTCGCTTTGTCCCTCAGATTCTGAGGGGGTAGAATCATCCTCATCAACAGCTAAGGTCTCACCAACCTCTTCCGGTTGTGAATCCGGCTTACTGGACACATTGTCGTCGTCTTCAAATATTTTTGACTGATCCTCATTATGCTCGTCCTCAAAATTCTCAGTGTCTTCATCTGACGAGTTGAACTTCATGATCTGGACGTCTGCTAGCGTAATAAGACCTTCTCTTATCATAGGCTGGATACGTTCGATATATCTAACAATTCTATCTGCCCTACCTTGAAACTCCAACACCACAGGCAAGTTTTCAGCGGTTCGCAGAATCTTTAATTTGGTGGATTCATCCCTAGCCCCAAAGAATCCTTTATCCCCTATGGTAACGGTTCCACCGGATAAACGGCTATTGAAGGCGATCTCTAGAAGCAGTTCATAAAGGACTATTCCTTCATACTTATCGTTTTTACTGATAAAGATGCAGAGCTTCTGTCCGTCGTAATATTCAAGCATAATCTTTTCCCGTTTTCATCACCACAATCTAACGATGCTTAGCCTTGCCTACACGGCAATAAGTGTCCCGATGACATAATCCAGATTTTTATTGGCCGTCATCCTTTCTGAACTTGCTTATTTGAACATCTGTCCTGGTAAGTATCCCCTCACTAAGCAGCGGTTTGATTTGATCAACATAGGCATCAATTTTAGGGGCTCTTCCTACAAACTCCAATATCAAGGGCAAGTTTTCAGACATCCGCAATATTTTCATTGAATGAATCTCACCATGTGCCCCAAAACCTTCTCTTCCGCGAACAATTGTACCGCCTGATAATCCATTTTCAAGAGCCTTTTCCAGAAGAAGTTCATGTAATCTGCGACCATTAAATTTATCGTCTTCTCCAATAAATATGCACAGTTTTTGACCTGCATAATCTTCATACATATATTCCCCTCCTACCATTGTGGTCGTTAAAAAAAGACTTCACAATAAACAGGACCGATGATACGACTCAGAATGAATAAATCAAATTACTTCGTTGCTGACATTTCTTCTACCCGGCAGGGTGGAGGGACTTGTGGTGACCAATTGTGTATGGAAATGCTTTAAATTGATGCACTGTTCCGGGGTTCAGAGCTCAGCGTTTTAGATTATCACCACAATTTGGCGATGCTAACTCCTGCCCACACAGCAATAAGTGTCCCCACTACATTGGCCAGAACATTCAAACCTGCGAACATCCATTCTCCACCACGCATAAGATTGAGTGTCTCTAATGAGAAGGTTGAGTAGGTCGTAAAAGCACCTAACAGGCCTACCAGCAAAAACAATCTCATCTCCTGGTTTACGATCACCTTCTCCAGGAAAAGCGTGGCGAAGATACCGAGAATAAAACTACCGATAAGGTTAACCGACAAGGTCCCGTAGGGAAATCGACCACCAAGCCTTTGGGCAAGACCACTGACCCAATAACGACCGAGAGCACCCAGGAAGCCACCCATGCCAATTGCCAGGATTTTACTATATTCCATTCTCTCACCCCTCCACTTCATAGGGTAGCGGTATCAAATAGACTTCATCACATACTACGGTTTTCATGCGTTTAAAATAAAATAGGCCTATTCCAAAAAGGGTGGCAGAGATAATTATCCAGGTCCATCCCAGATCAGCCAGCGTGGAAGTCTCTTCATCAAGACCCAGGAATAATCCTGAAAATGCTGAAAGGTTAAACAAGGCATGGGTAAGCATTGGAATGAGAATGTTTCCCGTCTTGACCATAAGCCATGCCAGCAATAGTCCTAACGTGAGGAGCTCCACCATGGCTGGGAAATAGAAGAGGTAGCCCACATGGAAGAGGGCAAAAACCACTGTTGGAATCACCATGGCTGGCAACACGGACCCAAAATGATAAAACAGGCTTTGCTGGAGCAGACCTCTGAAGAGGAATTCTTCAACAAGGGGTGCCACCAGGACTGCTGCTGAAATGAGTATCACATTTGCCAGAATACCACCATCGAAAAGGGTCGCATCCATTTGTTTTAAAAAATCCGGGACTGGGTAATAAGGCAAAACGAGAACCTCAAACACAGACACCAAACCGATCACACCTCCAATAAACAAAACTGACATGCCAATGGTAATGGGTGATATCTTATGCAGCGGCAATACTTGAATGAGTGAAATTTTACGTTGATTGAGAATAAACAGCGGCGGGACGATGATAGCAATTTCACCTACAAGCATGATGAGGCGATCAAGGAGTGTTGTGTTCTCCATTCCAGATATCAAACTCTGGAGACTGAGGCCAATAAAAAGCCCTAGAAACATACTTGCTGCTACCATGAAGTAGGCTTCTCTCGTGCTAAATATATGAAATGAAAATCGTGTCAAAGGATGCCAACTTATCTAATAGTTATTTATCTCCAGAAACAAAATAGGGTGAAAATGAAAGTTGAGACAACAACCATCACTTTCACCCCATTTAACATGGTGGGGTATCAGCTTATTCTTTGATAACCCAGACTTTGACTTCGGCTTTGATATCTGTGGCGACCTTTACTGGTACATTATAGATGCCCAGAGCCTTGAGGGGTTCCTCGAGGAGGATGTCACGTTTGTCAATCTCATAGCCTTTAGCAGCCAGAAGTTCTGCAATATCAGCTGCAGTTACGGCACCAAAAACCTTGTCTTCCTCACCGACTTTCACTGAGGTTTCAAGGGAGAGATTTCCAAGCTTGGCAGCTAGTTGCTCAGCCTGTGCAGTAGCGCGGGCATCGCGATTATCTTTTAGCTTCTTTTCTTCCTCAAAAACGCGTGAGAAACTGCGGGTAGCTGGATAAGCCAGCTTCTGTGGAATCAAATAATTGCGGGCAAAACCATCTTTGACGTTGACGGTTTCTCCAGCAAGACCCAGGGATTCGATATCTTCACGTAGAATAATTTTCATGATCAGATCCTCTCTCTTAGGCGTTTTTTACGTCATTGGTATATGGCAGTAAAGCAATATTCCGAGCACGTTTAATAGCTGTTACCAGCCCTCTTTGATGGCGAGCACAAGTACCTGTAATACGGCTAGGTAGAATCTTGCCCTGTTCGGTCACGAAGCGACGCAGCATGGAGGGGTTTTTGTAATCAATTTCCATCTTCTTGTTTTCACAGAATTTGCAAATCTTTTTTCTATAGGTGAACATTTTCATATAGAATACTCTCTTTCTCTAATCCGGCCGATTACTCTGCGTCAGCAGGCTTTTCAGCTTCTTCTTCAGGTGATTCGTCTGCGGATTCTTCAACATCTGCTTCAGGAGCTGCAGGCTCTTCAGCCACTTCAACTTCTTCGACCACTTCTTCAGCTGCTTCCTCGGCGACTTCAACCGGTTTCTCTTCAACCACTTCTGCTGTCTCAGCAATCTCTTCCGTTGCTTCAACAGCAACTTCAGCACCTTCAACGTCTTCAGCTACTTCTCCAGTTGCCTCTTTGGCAACGTCTTCAGTTGCTTCCTTGGCTACTGCTGGAGATGCTTCCTCGTTTTCATAGCGTCTTGGTCTGTGATCATCCCTGGAATCTCTTGAGTCTCTTGAGTCTCTGCCACCAGGACGTCTTCCACGCTCAGCTTCAAAAGCCTGTGGAACAGCCAGTGTCTCAAAATCAGGAAATTCATCCAGGCGAATTGTCATATAGTGAAGTACACCTGTTTCAATTTCAAACTCGCGAGCGAGCTCTGAGATATTCGGGTTTTCGCCTTGAAAATGCATTAAAACATAATTTCCATAGCGTTCTTTATCGATAGCGTAAGCCAGTTTGCGCTTGCCCCAATGTTGGGTATTCACAAGCTCACCGCCTACGTTCTTCAGGACTTCATCCACTCTTGCAACAACGGCGGAGATTCCTTCACTATCAAAGTTGATATTTACAATATAAAGGCACTCATACTTTTTCAAGAGCGAACCTCCTTATAGGCCTATGGTTGCAATCAGCGGTGCAATTACCAGTGATACAACCG
>JADHUM010000024.1 GCA_016784545.1 Candidatus Neomarinimicrobiota bacterium | reverse complement strand
CTGGGAAATGGCTTGAAATGGCTGTTTCTTTTGATCTAGACAATGAAAATGTCAATTTATCAGAGAAATGAGTGAAAGATGTCTCAAAATGACGAAAAAGAGACTCTTGCAATTGTATTCTCACACAGCCTCTTAAGTCGGGTGCTATCGATAACTAGCGGGCACAAAAACGCCCTGGTCCCTTAGAAAAACTCCTGTCTACGTTCTTCGAACTTCGACTTGGCAGGCAGAGGCCAGGGCGTTTTTTGTACGGGTGTTATTATCTAATGAACGGTATGCTCGATAGATTTCTGTAGATTGGGGTCACCCATGGCAATGATGGGGTCTTTCCCTGATTTCAGGGCCAGCCACCAGACAAACACACCACCCAAACCAAGGAATGTGGTGATATGCATCCAGGAGAAATGCAAGTGATGGTCATTGAAGACGGGGTTTATCATCCAGAAATGATCGGTATAATGCATAAACAGCATCAATCCTGAAATAGCCAAAATTAACACAGGAACTCTTTTTACCGCTCTGAAGGCTAGAACCATAAAGGGAATGATAAAGTGGAAGAGAATCAGAAAGAGACTGACGTACTTCCAGCCATGTTCCCAACGATGAAGAAACCAGATGGTCTCCTCAGGAATATTACCGTACCAGATCAGAAAATACTGGGCGCCACCGATATAGGCCCACCAGGCCGTAAAAGCGAAAAGGAATTTTCCCAGATCGTGGGTGTGTTCAGCAGTTATTAGCTCTCCTGCACCATTGTTTCTTAGCTTGATAGCCAAAATTGACAATAATGCAATGGCACCTAAAAAGCCCCCTGAAAACACATAGACCCCAAATATGGTTGAGTACCAGTGCGGATCCAGACTCATCAACCAATCAAAGGAGAAAAGCGTCACTGTTATAGCATATAGAACCGTACCGCCGGCAGCCTTGCGGCGCATTTTGCCCAGGCTGGCTACATCACCTTTATCCTGTGCCAGAGAGAGGACTCTCAACCCACGAGCCAGCCAGCTCCAGATCACAAAAAAGAGGATGTTGCGAAGAATAAAGAAAGTCGTATTGAGCCAGGGTGCCTTCCATTGCAAAATGGCGTCATGGGCTACGGCTTCTTCATGAGACCAGTGGAATAGATCGTGCATCCCAAAAAAGAGGGGAATCATGGCCAGACCCATAATTGGCAGGGTACAGGCAAGATTTTCAGCGACACGCCGCATGACCACACCCCAGTATGCACCTGTGATGTGATGGATAAGCACAAAGAACAGACCGCCCAGGCCAATGGTCGTAAAAAAGGTAAAAGCCGTGAGATACGCCTGGAAGAATTGTGCGTGATCCATGAAGGCGCCTACCAGGGATAACAGCAGACCTGCAGCACCGGCGATAAGGGCTTTCTGAGCGAAAGAGCCTGTCTCTAATAACATGTATGTCTTGTTGTCGAATTTCATAGTGCGCTCAGACCTTCTAATTCTTTTGTAGTGATCTGATGTAGCTGATAATAGCCCATCGATCTTCCACTGAAACTTGCGCTTTTAGCGATGGCATATTTAGCCAACCAGCTGTGACGGCATTAAACATGTGGCCATCGCTCAGCTTTTTGATGCGCTCATCATAAAAATTGGCTGGAGGAATGGGGTATTTGTAGAACAGAATTTTACCCTTACCATCTGCATTTACCCCATGACAGGCTGAACAATAAATCTGATAGCGCTCTTTACCGCGCTCAAGCATGTCAGCTGTAAAATCCATGGGTGCTGATGAGATAAATTCACCAGATGCATCTTTACCATGATAATAGGCATCGTCTTCACGGAGTTGACCCTGAGCAACGGTGCCTTCAACGGGGGTGCGCATGCTGGAACCATCCACAAAGAAGTTACTTTCGGATTGTGCCTTATATTTTCCCTGTGAGTCCATGTTCGGGTTCAAATGAATGGGGGGTTTTTCTGAGAAGTTTCCGCGACCACAAGCAACTATCATCAGAACCGAAATCATCATCAACATCAAACGGGCAAGTAAGTTTTTCATCATAATCTCCTTACTCGCCTGCCACCAGCTCCACATCGGTACCACCGATTGAGCTGAGGAATTCTTGAATCTTCTTGTCATCAAATTGCTCGTCATCTGCTTCAACGCTCACATAGAAAGCATCATCGGTCACCTTTGCAAATTTGTCTGAATAGAATACGGGGTGATGCAGGCGGGGGAGTCGATTCAGATGCAGCATCCCCAAAACAGCACCAAAAGCACCGAAGAGCACGAAAAGGGCAAAGGTAACGATAATAAAGGCCTGCCAGCTGAAAAATGGCTTGCCAGATATGACCAGGGGATATTCAACTGCAGCGATCCAATATTGCAGTGTCATCCCTACGGTTGCACCGGTAAGGGTCATTGCACCCACTATATAGCCAAGGGGAGATCGTTTCATTCCCATGGCATCATCCATTCCATGAATGGGGAAGGGTGAATGACAATCAAATTTCTTATAGCCGGCATCGCGGATTTTTTTTGCTGCCTCAATAAGCTCAGCAGGATTTGCGAAGCGAGCCAGGGCGCCTAATGTTTGATTCATTTGGCACCTCCATCTTTATGATAGTAATGTGGATCTGCTTCAGGTAGCACGCCCTTGACTTCAGACAGGGCCACCATGGGCAGAAATCTCAGAAATAGCAGGAAGAATGTGAAGAAAAGCCCAAAACTTCCCACAAAGGTCAGGATATCCCAGATCGATGGTGAGTAGTAATCCCAGCTTGAAGGGAGATAATCACGGGATAATGACGTTACGGTAATAACAAAACGCTCGAACCACATGCCGATATTCACAAAAATGGACGCCACGAACATAATCGGAATGCTGCGTCTCACTTTTTTAAACCAGAATATCTGAGGCGTAATCACATTACAGGTAAACATAATCCAATAGGCCCAGGCATAGGGGCCAAAGGCTCTGTTGATAAAGGCAAAGACTTCGAATTCATTTCCTGAATACCAGGCAATAAAGAATTCTGTCATGTAGGCATAACCAACCATGGAGCCCGTAACCAAAATGATCTTATTCATCTTTTCCAGGTGGTTGACGGTGATAATGTCTTCAAGACCATAAATTTTTCTGGCGATAATAGCCAGGGTCATCACCATCCCAAATCCAGAGAAAACAGCACCTGCTACGAAGTAGGGCGGGAAAATCGTTGTATGCCATCCCGGCACCATACTGGTTGCAAAGTCTGTGGCCACAACAGAGTGAACAGATAAAACCAGGGGTGTCGCCAGTCCAGCCAGCATGAGATACGCTTTTTCATAATGTTGCCATTGACGGTTGCCACCTCTCCAGCCAAGAGCAAAGAAACCCAGGACCTTTTTACGTACTTTGGTGGCACGATCCCTCAAGGTAGCCAAATCAGGAATAAGACCGACATACCAGAAAAGTGTTGAAACGGTAAAATAGGTTCCAACGGCAAAAATATCCCACAGAAGTGGAGATCTGAAGTTGGGCCAGATCAGCATCTGGTTGGGAACGGGAAACATGTAATAAGCCAGCCAGATTCGACCGACGTGAATCCCGGGAAAAACCAGGGCTGAAATTACAGCAAAAATGGTCATGGCTTCTGCAAAACGGTTGATGGCCGTCCGCCACTGCTGTCGCAGCAGAAAGAGAATGGCTGAAATCAGGGTTCCAGCATGTCCAATACCTACCCAGAACACAAAATTTACAATGGCCCAGCCCCAGCCTACAGGATTATTCAGACCCCACACTCCAGTACCTTCCCAGACCAGCCAGCCAATAGCTCCCAGGAGAACCATGAGACCGGAAACGGCCATGGCAAACAACAAATACCATTTGGGTGGCGTTTGTGTTTCTACAATGCCGCTGACTTTGTCTGTCAGGGTGCTGAATGTGTGACCGCCAGTGACCAGCAGTTCATCGCCCCCGATAGCTTCAGTAGCAGCGGAATCTCTTTGGGGATGTTTGTTTAATATACTCACTTTAGAGTTCCATATAATTTCATTGTTTCAATACCTAAGCCGTATGCTCGGCTGCTGCATGCTCAGTCTCCAGATCAGGATTTGGATTTCGCAGTTTTGCACCATAGCTGGTTCGCGGTTGCAGGTTTAACTCACCCAACAAGGCGTAGTCACGATTCTGTGCCTTCATTTTGGAAACTTCGCTATTGGGATCATTGATATTTCCAAAAGCAATGGCATCTGTGGGGCAGGCTTGTTGACATGCCACCACGATATCACCGTCCTCTAAATCACGGCCTTCGTTTTTGACGTCGATTTTGGCAACGTTGATACGCTGTACACAGAAGGTACATTTCTCCATCACGCCACGGAATCGAATGGAGACGTCAGGATTCATGGCCATTTCAACAATCTCAGGCATATCTTTAGTATAATTGAAGAAGTTAAACCGTCGAACTTTGTAGGGACAGTTGTTGGAGCAGTAACGGGTTCCAATACAGCGATTGTAGGCCATTTCATTGAGACCTTCTTCGCTATGGGTGGTAGCTGCCACGGGACAAACACCTTCACATGGTGCCATTTCGCAATGCTGACAGGCGATGGGCTGAAAAACCATCTCAGGGTCTTCAACATCACCGGTGTAATAGCGATCCAAACGAATCCAGCTCATATCGCGACCGTTACTCACCTCATCCTTACCAATCACGGGGATATTGTTTTCACTCTGACAGGCGATGGTACAGGCGCTACAGCCCGTACAGCTGGTCAGGTCAATGGCCATGCCCCACTGATTTCCCTCTGAATAGTCGTGCTCTTTCCACATGCCCTTGAGTTCATTCTTTTCGGCGAAGGCCATGGCAAATTCAGGATCATTTTGATAATCAGACAGGGTGCTTTCCCGAACGATGGTGGGCAGGCGTTTCTGGATGGCCTCGGCGGCCAGCTTTTCTTCATCAAAACCATGGTGGTCCTGAACACAGGCCAGGATATGGGTTCCAAAAGCCTTCTCGGCAGTAAAACCGGAGGCAATGCTCATTCCTGAGGTATTACGTAAAACACTTACATTGGCTCCGACACCCGTAGAGACCCGGCCGATTTCACGACCATAACCCAACTCCAGGGCCAGGGTGTTGTCAGCCATGCCTGGTTGCACCCAAACAGGCAGCGTTACATCAACTGTTCCGTTTGAAATTTTTAATCGATCCTGATTTTTCACGCCGAAGTGTTTGGCAGTATTGGCAGAGATCAAGACCACGTTGTCCCAGGTGACCTTGGTTACGGGGTCTGGCAGCTCTTGCATCCAACCATTGTTGGCATAACGCCCATCATAGTTGGTGAAGGAGGCTGTAAAAATGACTTCCATATCATCAGGTGATGCAGTTGATGAATAATAGCGACTCATGGAGACAGAGCCTTGGGCGCGAGATTTATTCATGGATACGGGTGTCCCTCTGGTAGATGCGAGAAAACCATCATGGACGACCTTGCGCCAGGCTTTATCAAAATTGCCTGTGCCGAGAATGCCTCGCCAGGTTTCCTGGACCACACCATAGGCCCAGACCTCTTCATCTGAGATAAGATCAGCCAGGACATCAATATTACTTTTGCCATCAAACAGCGGTGCAATCAGTGGCTGGGTGATGCCTGCACCACCATAGCCGGAGACATCTCCCCAGCTTTCCAGGAAGTGTGCTTGATTGATGTGCCAGGTTGTATTTTCTGATGTTTCATCGACGTGAGAAGCAAGGTGAACAGAATGTTTGACCTTTTTAAGGCCTGCTGCAAAATCAATATCAGCTGGAGCCTGATAAACAGGATTGCCGCCTAGAATAACCAGCGATTCTATCTTGCCGGCATTCATGGCCTGGGTGAGCTCGGCAAAGGACTTCAGGTTTGAAACCTGCATATCTGGATTGCTTAAATAGCTTACCGTTTTATTGGTGTTTTCTAATACATCATTTATAAGGGCAATCAGGGTGTGGACTTCAGAGGGTTGACGACGACCGCCCACCACAAGAGAGTTTCCCTTGTTGGCCAGCAAGTCTTTCGCTACAGATGAAATCCATTTCTTGTCAAAGTTGGCATTCACCCTTGGGGCTTTGATATCGAGACCCTGGGCGCTGAGTTCGTGGGCCAGGGCCGCAGCAAACATGCCGATCTGTCCACTCTGCACTCTCAGGCGATGGTCTGCCATGCCGCCTGTAATGGTATAAGTACCTTCTACCACGTAAAGACGGTTCATGCTGTCGTTTTCAGAGCGAACCTTGCGCCGAGAAGCAAACTCCCGGGCATGGGGAATATCGTTGCTGTCCATTTGAAGAAAATCTGAGTCCAGGGACAGAACCACATTTGCTTCTTTGAAACTGTATTTAGGTCTAGCCATGACACCTGTGGCGGCTTGAATTCCTGTAAAAATATTCTCATCACTGACGCTATCGTAAGTGACCCATTTTGCCTGGGGAAATTTTTTCATAAAGGTTTCGCTGAGACGCATCATGGTTGGAGAAGCAAAGCTTTCACTCAGGACAGCCAGTCCTTCACCACCATTTTCAGCATATTCAGCAGCCAGTTTTTTCCAGACGGCTCTATAGGCCTGCCAGCTGGAATTTTTGCCCTGGTTCAGAATGACCTGTGAACGATCTGGATCGTAGAGATTAAGCATCTCTGCCTGCATGAAGACATTGGAAGATCCACCTGATGCAGGATGGTTTTTATTTCCCTCAATCTTTGTGGGGCGACCCTCGTGGCTTTCAACCAGGAGACCAAAAGATTCGGTCCCAAATGGCATGTTGGTGGCATAATACTGGGGTTTTCCAGGAATGATTTCTTCTGGCTTAATCACATAAGGGATAATCTTCTCAACAGGTCGGCGACAACTGGTTAATCCAGCCAGCGCCATAGAAGCACCCATTAAGCTTAAAAACTTTCTCCGTGAAACAGGGCTTTTCAACTCGTCTGCGCCTTCTGGAAATTCTTTCTCAACCAAGGCCTTAAATTCGGGGGTATCGGCGAGATGATCCAGACTGCGCCAGTAGGTTTTACCCTGTGCGCTGGGATTTATTGCGTTACTCATCTATGACATCCTGTACAATCAGTGATGGGGGCTTTGATATCCAAAAGCTCCTTCTGTTTGGCGGCAAATTCGGCCTGGTTTGCTGGGGGTGTCCAGGTCATGTTGGTGATTTCACTCGCTGGGCGTAAATGATCATCTGGATTACGGTGACAATCCAAACACCACCCCATGCTCAGGGGTTTATGCTGGGCGACCACTTCCATTTCAGCAATATTGCCATGACAGCTGGCGCATCCCACACCCACGTTAATATGAGCGGAGTGGTCGAAATAAACATAATCCGGAGATTTGTGGACTCTGACCCATTCCAGGGGTGTACCATTTTTAAAACTTTCACGAACAAGGGCCAGCTTGTCGCTATCAGCCTTGATCATGTTATGACAATTCATACAGGTTTTTGTCGGAGGCAAACCGGCGACAGGAGAGGTCTCCACGCCAGTATGACAGAAGCGACAATCTAACCCAAGGTCCCGAACATGCACTTTATGGCTGTAGGGGACGGGCTGTGATGGACGATAACCAACATCGGTATACCATGGAGAAGCATAGTACCAGACCAGACCCACGACAACAACCAGGGTTAGACCGGCACCGACGGCAGCATACAGTGGGGCTTTATTCGTCCATTTGGGGAATATCTGAGCCAAGATTTATCCCTTTATTTCTTTTCCAAAGTTTGGGTTTTTGAGGGGTTCTTTATGTTCATCGGAAACTCACCGATCATTATACGTTTTCCCCTCCTTATAACGGCCAGCATGATACATTCGAGTCAAAATAATGACAAGTAGTTTATCCTTTTCAAGGTATTAGAAATCAGGATAAATAATATCACCAAAATGGTGTGGTCTGTTGCTGATAACAAATATTGGTTGGTGATAAATAAATGGGGTTTGGTATAATTTTGGGTTTGCAGGTTCGTTATATGTAACGAACCTGCAACTGGATAAATGGATTAGTCTTTTAGGGCGTGGTCCGCAAAATAGCCCATGGCTTCACACATAAAGACTGCCAAGCCAGGCTTAACCTTTTCATAGAAAGCGGTGAACTCCGGATTCTCAATATAAAGCTGTCCCAGCCCCTTATACATTTCGGGGGGACAGGGATAGAAGTTTTCAATCCAGGCATGGTGCTCTTTAATGAGACCCTGGACTTCTGGTCTGCCAGCCTCCCTGTCAATCAATTCGGAAATCGCCAGGGTGACCTGATCTCCCTCTTTCTGAATATCATTGAACTGGTCCTGTGACATTTTGCCCACACTGCGTCTGGACTCAGCCACTTTCTCTGGATCATATTTTTCATCGACCTCTTTATTCCAAAGATCGATTTTTTCCTGGTCAAAACCTTTGTAGAGGTCTTCGTCTTTGAGAACCATGGTGCGGTCTCCTTCAATTTTTTCCAATGTTTGATCCACAGTCTGGGTCAACTGGTTCATGCGTTTATGTTTCTGGACCAGTGATTCTCGGTGGCTTTGCAGTGCTTTGATAAAATCAAATTCGGGGTCATCCAAGATAGCCCTGGATTGCTCCAGGGAAAAATCCAGCTCTCTATAAAAGAGAATTTGCTGCAGGCGGAGCAGGCTGTTTTCATCATAGTAGTGGTGTTTTTTCTCAGACCGACTGGTCAGTTTGAGTAAGCCGGTTTTGTCATAATGGTGGAGGGTTCGCACCGTAATGCCTGATAGATCTGCCACCTGTTTTACACTGTACTGCTTACTCATTTGAGAATCTCTTTCCTTTATCACAACATAGTATAGGCTATGACGTCAGGTGAGGGTCAGGGGGTTTTTTATTTAACATTGATAATTTAAGATTTTAATCACGCTGTCTCGGTGAGGTGAAGCAATCTCGAATATCCTCCTCAGCATGTGGTTAGAGATCGCCGCGCCCTGTGGGCTCGCGGTGACTTACCTGGGGGCTGAGATCCGCATACGTGTGGAAAAATACTTTCCTGATACCCAGGTCTACAAGTGTAGCTAACACCTCTTTAACAGGCTCCATTGCAATGTCCTTGTCGATGTATAGAGCAGCATAGCAATCTGGATTATAAAACATGATGGTCAGGAGTTCCTCCCGCAAATTGTCACAAGGGGTGTCTATTTTTTCCACATAGAGGCGACTATCCTCCCTTAAGGCAATGACTACACGATGTTTTCGTCCTTGAGGGGTGGTTATCTTTTTTGCTTTCGGCAGGTCTGGTTGCCAGCCAAATAACTCAACATCACTAATGAAGACAAGACCCAGTTTGGGTCCAAAATCAACAGCAAATATCATGAAGCACCAAAACAGAGAGATGTTTAGAAGATGTAACAAGGATGCGGTTCGCATCTTTGTTCTCCACCGTTTTCCTAGAAAAAGAGATCTACCAGAGGGTTTTCGCCCTACATATGTATTGTGTAGCAAGCCTGTCTGATCACTTACTTAAGACCCAACAGAATTGGCAGCGGGCGGTTGATATTAAAATTCAATTCTGGATAATCTCGGGAATAGAGAGCTGTGGATGAGCCTCCGTCAAGGTTCACGACCCAGAGGGCCTTTCCTTTAAAGAGGGGCAATGACAAGAGATGTTCTCCCATTTTTTCCAGAGAACCGATCCTGCGGGCAATAATGAAGTACCTCATATCATCTTCCTCTGTATATGCCAGGAGGGTTCTGAGGTGGGCACTCTTCCCGTTGATGGCCCCATTGATGGAAAGCGTATCGATTGTGTTTGCCTCCACAACCAGGGGTCCGGTCTGAAATTCTACTGTGGCCTTGCTGGTCATGGTGGTGTCCCACAGGTCAAGACTGGGGAAGTCAATGTACCCCAGAGCGGGGTCGAAGACTGCCATATGGCTAAGCTGTTTATCATCCAGCAAAGAAGCGTGTTGCGTTCCGAAAAGGGATAACCATCCTGCATGTTCTCTGGAAGCATGAAAGTATGACCCGTTAATCATGTAACGATATTCGTGTTTCTCGCCAGCCTGTTTCAGGGTCAGCGGTGTCTCGGGTTCATAAAGAATCTCAAAATTACCTGTAAACCCCACAATGGTAATGTCATATGGGTCGGAGTTATAGACAACCACCCCTTTGTCCACCAGACTCTTGCCCAGCCTTTTTTCTGCTGATTCAGTTCCTGGCATAAACGTAGTACAAGCCGTCATACCCAAAACGACCAATCCCATTAAAAGAAGTCTACCAATAAACATGTTTATCGCCCCTAATTGTTTTATTGATTTCCCCGCCCCCGCATGGTGGGATCCAGGGCATCTCGGAGTCCTTCGCCAAAAAGGTTGAAGCCAATGACCATGACAGCTATTGCCATACCAGGAAAAACGGAGATCCACCACTCCCCCCTGAGATGCATTCTTCCAAATGCTATCATGGAGCCCCAGCTGGGTTCTGGTGGTTGAGCTCCCAGACCAATAAATGATAAAGATGCTTCAGCCATGACGGCTCCGGCGATACTCATGGTAAAAGCCACAATCACCGGGGCCAGACTGTTGGGCAATACATGGCGCATGATGATCCGTATTTGTGAATATCCCAGGGATCGAGCTGCAGTCACATATTCCTGCTCGACGATGGTCAGTACTTGGGAGCGCATAATCCTGGCCATCCCCGGCCAACTCACCAATCCAATAGCCAGCATGGCTACTTCAATACTGGATCGTGGTACTGCAGCAGTAATTCCGATCATAAACAGCAGGGCCGGAAACCCAAACATGACATCGGTAAAGCGCATGATAATGGTTTCGGTCCAGCCACGAAAAAATCCGGCGATCAAGCCCAGGATAGCTCCTATTAATAGCGAAATAGAGCTGGCAATAATACCGACTTTCAGGGAAATGCGTGCACCAAAAATTATACGGGAAAGGACATCTCGGCCTTCTTCATCAGTCCCTAACCAGTGTTGTGATGACGGCGGATGCAGGCTGATATCCAAGTCGGCGTTATAAGGATCATATGGTGCCACCCAGGGGGCGAAGACACCGACAAAAACCAGCATGACCACCAGGAAAAGACCGAACAGCGCAACCTTGTTCTTGCGGACCTGCTTGATGGTTTCTGAGGTGATACTACCGCGCATGAAGAACCCCAAATTTATGGCTCATCGAGGCCGGGATTCGAATCCCGGCTTGGTCGAGCACCCAGATCATTTCTTACCCCCCAATCGTATGCGCGGATCAATAATGCCATACAGGATATCCACAATAAAATTGGCGGTGACAAAAATGAGCGCTGTGACCAGGACAGCTCCCTGGATGACAGGGAAATCACGTTTTAAAATGGCATTGAGGGCAAGGCGGCCTATACCTGGCCAGTTAAAAATAGATTCAGTTAAAACAGCTCCAGACAGATAGGATCCAAAGTCCACACCAATGATGGTGATGACAGGAATCAGTGTGTTTTTCAGGGCATGCTTAACGACGACGATAAAATTGGACAGGCCTTTGGCCTTGGCCGTTCGAACATAATCTTGAGAGAGGACTTCAAGCATATTTGCCCTGGTGACGCGGGCGAGAAATGCTGCACTACGGGTTCCCAGTGTAATGGCGGGCAAAATGAGATAGGGCAAACACCCATAACCTGTGAGATAGGGCCACCCCACAGCCCTGGCACCAATCACCATAAGTAATCCCACCCAGAAAACGGGGGCAGAGACCCCAAGTAGCGCTATCCCCATGGTTGTTCGATCCAACCAGGAGTGTGGTTTTATGGCTGAGAGCACGCCCACAGAAATTCCAAGAAAAATGGAAACAAACATGGCTCCTGAAGCAAGAAGCATGGTGGCAGGAAAACGCTCCATGATCATTTCAGTCACTGGCTTTTGGGAGATAAAGGAAACACCGAGATCACCGTGTAGCAAACCCCAGAGATAGTGACCAAACTGCTTCCAGAGGGGATCGTTAAGGTGAAATTGCTCTCTCAGGCGTTCCAGTGTTTCCTCTTCATAACGCTCACCCACCATGGACAGCACAGGATCGCCAGGGACTATATACATTAGTATAAATGTCAATAGAATGATGCCAAGAATGACTGGCACAAGTTGTGCGAAGCGATTTAGGATGTATTGGAGCATTGATCCATTATAAGCTATTGAGGGAAACTTGAAACTTGAAACTTGGTAGCAAGTCGTGGTTTCTTCCATCTTTCTTTTTTTACACTATTGTTCTATAGCCCACCCACAAGCTGTTTAAATCAAAAAGCCGCGCTCCCTTTCCGCTTCACTCTCACTCTGTTTTTTCTTCTTCCTTTGCACTTCTTCATTAATCTGTACCATGGCAACCCTCGATCAATCCTTTCTGATAAAATTGGCCCTCAGTTTTCTGGTGGGGTCAGTATGGATCACTTCTGTGACGGTGATTGCGGAGCGCTTTGGAAGTAAAGTTGGTGGCTTTATTGGGGGTTTGCCATCCACCATCGTCGTAGCCCTGCTCTTTATCGGTTTATCTCAGTCTACAGAAACCGCCTCACGAGCAGCGGTCATGATTCCTCTGGTTATGGGTGTAAACGGATTCTTTATCCTGGTCTATTTAGCTCGTGTGCACGCAGGATTGGTTCAAGCCCTGCTGACAGCCCTGTTTCTATGGTTTATCATTATTGGTTTGATTGTCTGGCTCGGTGTTGAAAGCGCTCTCGTCTCTTTTCTTGTCTGGTCTATCTCGTTGGCGGCGGCCTACTACATCACAGAACATGTCATGCATATTGCCCACAAGGGCGGGGTTCGCGTTCCCTATACAATGCAGCAGATATTGACCCGCGGGATAGTCAGTGGCTTTATCATCTCCATGGCTGTCCTGATCAGCCGGTTGACTGGACCGGTAATTGGTGGAATCTTTTCAAGTTTTCCTGTGATCTTTATGTCGACCCTCTTTATCACTTATAGAACCGGGGGTGCCGAGTTTTCCCGGGCTGTAGCTAAAACCCTCATGATTAGCGGTATGATTAATGTTGGTGTTTACTCCTTTACAGCCCACTTTGCCTATCAACACTTTAGCCTGGTGATAGGAACCCTTATTGCCATTTCAGCCTCCATCTTATCCGCTTTCGGAACCTACAGAATCATTCGGAAAATGACTCAATAATCAAAACAGGCTGTCATTCTCATAAATTGAACTAACTTGATCGACGTTAAAGATTGAACAAAGTAAGGATTGCCAGCTTGCCTGAAAATGTAACAATAGGGTTTAACCGGGTGCAGCGTACTCTGCTTACTCTGGCGTCATTTGTGGTGGTGATCGCCGGGATGCGCGCAGCTCAGGATATCCTCATTCCCTTTCTTTTGTCCCTCTTTATCGCCATTATTGTTACCCCCCTGCTCAACTGGCTGAGAAGTAAGGGGATACCAACGGGGTTGGCCATCCTCATCATCGTTTTGCTAATTGTTTTAGCAGGCTTTCTCATTGCCATCCTGGTGGGGTCCTCACTTACTGATTTTTCAAGTTCTCTGCCAGCATACCAAAAAGGGCTTCAGTCCAAAACAGATGATCTGTTGGCATTTTTTGAAGCCCGGGGCTTCAAGATCGAAGACGAGACCTTCCTGGAGTTCTTTAATCCAAGCGC
Organism: Candidatus Neomarinimicrobiota bacterium; assembly: GCA_016784545.1. Lineage (NCBI taxonomy): Bacteria > Pseudomonadati > Fidelibacterota > Fidelibacterota bacterium. Next base: position 37,436 of record JADHUM010000024.1, on the reverse strand, counting down.
TGCCATGCGAATGACTTCGCGACTCCTTACGGGCCTGGGCAATCTTCTGGGTGACACCTTCTTGATCTTGCTGGTGGTGGTGTTCATGTTGCTGGAGGCTGCAACATTTGGGGCCAAAATGGAAAAAGCACTGGTGGACCCGAACTCACCTGGGATCGATCGATCCAGCCTCTTTCTAGACAATATTAAGCGCTATATGGTCATTAAAACCTGGACCAGCCTGGGGACCGGTATCATCGCCACAATCTGGCTTAGTATCTGGGGTGTAAACTACGCCATTCTCTGGGGGCTGTTAACGTTCCTCTTTAACTATATCCCCAATATTGGATCTATCATAGCGGCCGTTCCGCCCGTACTCCTGGCACTCCTGCTGAGTGGACCGTTGACTGCTATCGCCGTTGCCCTTGGCTACCTCACCATTAATATGGGCATCGGTAGCTTTCTGGAACCGCGTCTTATGGGAAAAGGTCTTGGCCTCTCTACCCTGATCGTGTTTTTATCTCTGCTATTCTGGGGGTGGGTCCTGGGTCCAGTCGGAATGATCCTGTCAGTCCCCCTGACCATGAGCATGAAGATCGCCCTTTCCAGTTTTGAAGAGACCCAATGGATCTCGACCCTCCTGGGTAGCGGTTCAAGCGCTAAAAAAAGCTAAACCCCTCACTTCAAAATCATTCCTGTCTAGACATTGAGATATCCACGGATAGCGAAGCTAGCCGTAAAGTTGGCGTAACACGTTAAGGGTTTTCATCCCCCTGGCTGATTCGATGTGGTGGAAGGTAAACTGCCAGAGAAAATCCCACAGGGTGCGCCTCTCCCTTGAGTTAAGGGCCGTTTTTTGTACCTCTTCCCATCCAACATCCGAAAGTGCTTGAATCGTTTGTAGTACTGATCCACTTACAAAAACCGAATCTTGACCGGGTTGATGACATTTAACACATTCCAGTTGTGAGCTCCCCCGACCCAGTGAACCCCCTTCATCAAGAGCTTCTCGACAGATAGAGCAACGCCCCACATGGGGTCGAAAACCCAACTCGCTCAACAGGTGTGTATGAAAAAACCAATAAGCCGCGGCTGAAGCAACCTCGCGATTACTTAATCGAGACAAGCTGTCTACCAGAAGCTGGAATAACCTGGGGTGGCTTTCTTCGTCTTCCACAGAACGGTCCAACAGTTCGACCATGACCTGGGCTAATGTAAGGCGGTCAAAATCTTCCTCCAGACCAAAAAAACCATCTACCAACTCTCCAGACTTGAACAATTGCAGACCAGAGGTCGATTTCGCATAATAGATCACCTGGATATGACGTGTTGGTTGAAAAAGACCCATGGCTTTGCTCTTGGGGGACCGAACTCCTTTGGCGATGAGCTTCAAGCGTCCTACTTCTCGCGAATACAGCGTGATAATTTTGCTGGTATCCCCATGATTCAGGGTTTTCAGGACAACGGCTTCCGCTTTTTCGATCATGAATTAGTATAATCTCCACTTTACAACGAATCAAACGAAGGAAACGAATTTTTGAAGCCTTTTACATGTTTGGTTGTTCGTAGATTTCTGCTTATTCGTTGTATTGTTATCATGCTCCAAGTTTATCACACTTGAAGGGTTTTACAACGAAGTAGACGACGTTTACAAAATGCTTTAAATGTTTTATGTCCTGGCCGATTGCAACCCGTCGATAATATTCTCAAATATCGTGTTTTTTCGTTCTGTTCCATATTTTCGTTGTAGAAGTATCATGCCTTTGAAGTATCACAATTTAGTCGGCGGACAAAGAACAGGGCTGATATCATAGCTATAGATCCCAAGAGAAAGACCGGAGCATAGCCCAGCCAGACAATAACAAATCCTGATATGAGGGGGAAGAGCGCAATGGTGAGATTAAAAGCCCCATTGATCCCTGAATACAGGGCTCGATTATCGTTTTCCGAGATTTCTATGAGCACACCCCCCTGGGAAATGCGCTGGGCTGAAATGCCCACACCACTAAGAAAGAAGATGGCTTGATAGAGCGCATATGGCGCCCAGAGTGAAAGCATTAGCGCCAATGCGGGCAGGCTGGCTCCAATAATTATCCACACTAGCATAACCCCTTTAAAAGAATATTTTTTTACAATCTGAGACCATAAAAAATTGGATAACACCATACCACTGATGCCGATAAGTAAGAAATTTCCAATATCGTCTGCAGTCAATGAATATGTGTCCCTGGCCAGGACCACATAAAAGGGGGTCAGTGTGGTAGCGAAACCGGTGAGGTTGTTGACCAGAATAAAGTTTCTCAGGTTGGCATCTTCTCGGAGGTAACCTGGGATAAATCTGAATATTTCGCGAATTGAACTGCTCTCATAGCGACTGACAACAGCCTTTTCCCGCAGAACAATAAACCCCAGAGAGGCAAGAAACAGACATCCTGCCGCGGCGATAAAAAGGATTTCATAGTTCATGGGATAAGCAAATCTTTTGAGTAATTCCCTGGCAATGATGGCTGATATCAGGACGCCGATGCTTGATAGAAACTGGCGTAGAACAAAAAACCTTTTGCGCTGATCTCCAGCAATACTCTTCCCCAGAATGTCAGTATACGATACTCCGGCGAAGGATCCGCTTGTTGTAAACACCAACATCCACGCATAAACCAGAAAAATTAAGTGCCCTGGACTAAAGCCTGTTAATCGAGAAAGTGTCCAGGCAACGCCAAGAAGAGCCCCAACCCTCAAATAGATACCCAGCAGCAAAAAGGCTTTTTTTCGGGGCTTGGGTGTGAGGAATCCGGCAAAAAGGAGTTGGGTCAACATGGGAGCACCAACCATGATGGCTGTTAGAATACCAACATGGATCTGGCTACCGCCGACCTCAACAACCAGACCCGGAAGAACAGTATTCACCTCTGTAAAGGTAATGGTAAAGCCTAACCAGGCTGCATGCCAGACAAAGGCTCTGAAATTGTGCTGGGTGTTGTCTTGGTTCATTGGCAGAAGATACCAGGCGGGGATTCGAAACGAAGTAAGCCGAGCGCAGCGCAGACAATCCCAGCCATGAGATTGAGCCCAACCAGCAAGAAAACCTCAATCACCAGTACTTGAGAGTAGGCCAATGGCTTCTTTTCCAAGTAGGCGAATATCATTTTCAATCTCACCCCCATCAAGCTGCTCTTCATCAAACCATCTCAATTCAATGGATTCTCCTGCATCTGGAGTCACATCGAAGGATTTTGCTCTGGCAAAATAAATCATATCTATGTGCTGGTGAAAGGGGTTGATGTTTTCCAGGAGCAGATGTCTTGGTCCTGGAATTTCCCGGGCATTTTCTGAATGAATGGTCGGTGCAGTGTGGATGAGCTCCACATCGAGACCCGTTTCTTCTTTTACCTCTCTCACCGCTGCGACATGGGGGAGCTCATCTCTGTCTATATGCCCACCGGGGGGCAGCCACATTTTCAGGCTTCTATGCAGGTGGAGCAGGGTCTTTCCTTGATGAACAATAAATGTGGTGGCTGTAAAGTGACGCGTGATTTCCATGAAGGCTCCTGTTTTGTATATATCGCGTTATTAAAATGGATTGTTAAAGCATTGTTTCCAAGTGCCTTCAATCTGAATATCTGCTATTATTACTTTTAATGTCAGGCCTGGCGACACACCGATGGAAGGGCATGGTCTGGAAAGAAATCTCCCCTGGATGGCCAAAGTTAACTTTATCACAACGAGGTAATTCATTGCGCTTCTATTTTGGATTCAAGCTGCTCCCTACTTAGCTTAAATGCTTAATTTGAGGAGCTTGTGCTAAAGACAGATGGTTAAACAGTTTTCTTTTTTTCGTCCCCTTTTTATACGCGGCGTAATTTTGCTCCTGGTGCCGCTGCTTTCTATTCAAGCCCAAAGAATTCGAGTGAATCCTGATACACGGATGAAAGCTGTTTTCTTAATAAACTTTACCAAGTACATAAGCTGGACAACCCTGGATACAGTGAAAAACTTTCGCATTGGCGTCTACGGCCTGGACGATATTCTGCTTCCCCTGAAACAGTTGGCAAAAGAGCGGGCTTCAGATGGTCAGGAAATTGCGATTAAACGTGTAGAAACCGTTGAGGAAATTGAGGTTTGTGACATCCTGTTTGTTCCTGTTGATCAGACCGAGGCGTTTCATAAGCTTCGTCCAGATATTCCACCCCAAAACATTCTCCTGGTCGGGGAATCCCTTGGGTTTGCCACCAGCGATGGCGCTATTAATTTTATTAAGCGAGAAGGTAAAATAAAGCTGGAAATCAATCGCAAAGCACTCCATGCAGCAAACCTCAAAGCCAGTTCACATCTTTTGAAGTTGGCAATATTGGTCGGTGAAGAGGAAGCCCCTTTCCGTGATTAAATTTCAAGATCTGTCAATCAAACTGAAGCTGATCTCTATTCAACTCTTTACCACCCTGTTTATTCTGGTCTTCTTTGTGGGTATCTATCTGTTTAGCCAGTATCACCAATATGAAACCCGGGCTTTTTCACGCATGTCAACCCTGGCAGAGATTTTAGGGTCAAACAGTATTTCCGCATTGCTCTTCTTTGATAATGAGGCAGCAACAGAGGTGCTGGAATCCCTGGAGACCCAGACAGATGTTCTTAATGCTGTGGTGAATGACCACAACGGTGATATTTTCGCCCGTTTTGATCGAATCGGTAATTCGGACTATACGTTCGGGGTCATGACTTCTGAGATAGAAACAGCCGGAGATGGCCATTTTATTCTTACCAAAAGAATCCTTTTTGATGATCTCAAGGTAGGCTGGATAGCCTTAAGATTAGATGCTAGCAATCGAACCGCGGAGCTTCTTGAGGCCGTCTGGCAATCCTTTCTTCTTTTTATTGCTGGTATCATTCTGGCTGGCCTGCTCTCTATTCGCATGCAAAGACCCATCTCGGATTCCATTGGCATGTTGGCCGAGACGGCCAAGCAGATAAAAGAATCTGGTGATTATACTATTAAAGTTAAATTGAGTTCTCGAGATGAAATTGGTATGCTCGTGGGCAGTTTTAACGACATGCTCGAAAAAATACACAATCATGAGCAACATCTAGAACAGCTGGTTGCTGAGAGAACCGTTGAATTGGAGGCTGCCAAAACAAAAGCAGAAGAGTCTGACCACCTGAAGTCGGCATTCTTAGCCTCAATGTCCCATGAGCTGAGAACCCCATTAAACTCTATAATCGGATTTACTGGTATCCTCTTGCAGGGCATGGCGGGTCCCCTGTCAGATGAACAATCCAAACAGCTCAGTATGGTGAAGGGAAGTGCTTCACACCTATTAGAATTGATTAATGATATCCTGGATATTTCAAAAATCGAATCCGGTCGTGTACAGGTTTATGATGAAGCCTTTAAAATTGATTTATTGCTGGTTATGGCGGTTAGCTCACTGCGACCCTTTGCTGAGAAAAAGGGTTTACGTTTAAGGCATAATATCGAGTCAGGTCTTCCAAAATTGTACACAGACAAGAGGCGCCTGGAACAGGTCTTGATTAACCTGATCAACAACGCCATCAAATTTACCGAAACCGGTGAAATAATTGTTAACTGTTACCACAAGGAAGACAAGTTAATTATCGATGTTATTGATACGGGAATTGGTATTGGCGAGAAGGACCTGGAAACCATTTTTGAAACCTTCCGGCAGATCGACACAGGGCTGGACCGTGTGAAAGAAGGCTCTGGTCTGGGGCTGGCTATCAGTAAAAAATTGATTGAGTTGTTAAGTGGCACCATAAGCGTTGCAAGTGAACCCGGCGTTGGCAGTACTTTTTCAATTGTCTTGCCATTCCAAACGGAGAAATCATCAGATGAAGATTAGAACGCTTATTATTGAAGACAATGAAAACAACATGTACCTGATTTCATTTTTACTTCAAAATAATGATCATGAAGTTCATCAGGCTTATGATGGTCACAAGGGTGTTGAGCTGGCGAAAACCGTGAAGCCCGATCTAATCTTACTGGATATCCAGCTTCCAAAAATGAACGGTTATGAAGTTGCCCGTGAAATTCGCAAGGATGAATCGTTAAGCCAGGTTCCAATCGTTGCCATCACCTCATACGCCATGCCTGGTGATCAGGAAAAAGCCCTGGCCGCGGGGTGTACCGGGTATATAAAAAAACCCATCAACCCCGACACATTCCTGAAGGAAGTCGAAGGCTATTTAGATAAAAAGTAGTCTACCCCATGGGTGGTTTTGATTTGAAGTCGACCCGGCTTTTTCGATGCTCCCCCTCAATATTTCTCTGATTGTGATGCTTGTTCGGATTACTTTCTGCTCTAATTTTTAATTAGTAACACAAGGGGGATGTATGCCAGCAATGGCACATATTGGTGTAGGGCTCGCAGCCAAAAGAGTCGCTCCAAAAATAAATGTGGGCTGGCTCATCCTGGCTGCAGAATTAATTGAAGTCATTTTTATTGTCTTATGGGCTCTGGGGATTGAAACAATTCCCACAGATGATATAGGATCATATTCACCGTATTCTCACAGTCTTGTCATGGGTGTGTTCTGGTCGGTGCTTGCCGGTTGTTTTGTGTTCTGGATCAGCAAAAACCAAAGAACCGCTCTTATTGTGGGCTTTCTGGCAGTCAGTCACACGCTTCTGGATATCATCGCCTCACCTAAAACCGCTTTTTATGCTGCAGATACTGGTATGCCCATTTTTTTTGATAGCAGCCAAACGATTGGACTGGGATTGTGGCGTTACGAAACGGTTGCTTATATTGGTGAATATGGCTTTGTTGTGTTGGGTTTGTTGATTTATCTGAATGAGCGAAGAAAATTAAAGCAGACCGTTCCTGTCGCGTGATTATTCGGGAAATGCAGCACTCTGAATCGGGCTTTCTGAAAGAAATGCTCTATGAATCTCTTTTTGTTCCAGAGGGTAAGAAACCATATCCACGCTCTGTTCTGGAGCTTCCGGCTCTCGCCAAATATTATCTGAACTGGGGGTCAATTCCCCATGATCTGGCTATGGTTGCTGAAAATGATGGGCAATTGACGGGTGCTGTCTGGGGCAGAGCTCACCAGCCGCCCCATGAGGGTTATGGCTTTGTTGGTACTGATATCCCTGAGATTGGAATTGCGGTTTTTCCAGCATTTCGAGATCAAGGAGTCGGGACTGACCTTATCAACTCGATATCAAATCATTATCAGAAATGGGGGCTTCTGTCTATCTCTTTGAGTGTAGATCGCAAGAATCCAGCAAAATCTCTATATGAACGGTTGGGTTTTCTTGTTGTAAAAGAAAATGAGCATGATTTCATCATGCAAAAGATACTCAATCCCTAGCTTCTGGAAGTAACCCGGTTTTTCAGAAATCCATACGGTTTGCAGCCATGCTCACAAACAATACGGGCAGATAAATCAACATGTATCGGAAAAACTGCTTGGCGGTGGCTAGCTGACGATTGCTATAAAATCGGGTGACCATTACTATGGCTCCCATGGTAATGGCGGTGGCAATCATCAAATAGATCGGTCCGGAAACCTTAAAGACAAATGGTACAAAAATCAGGGGGATATTGATCAGGGTATACCAAAGGCTTTGACGGAAAGAGGCATCTTCTCCTGCTACAAAAGGCAATTGTTTACCACCAGCTGCCAGATATTGATCCTTATAGCGGAAGCAAATCACAAAGGTATGAGGGATCTGCCACAGAAAAATCATGAGGGACATCCACAGAATCATCAGGTCAACACCCTGGGTCACAGAATACCATCCGATAAAGGGAAGCAGGGCGCCTGGCAAAGATCCAACCAGAGTGCTCATGGTTGAGCGCGATTTCAGAGGTGTGTAGGTCCAGACATAAAGTCCGCCGCACAGAAATGTAGCCAGTGCTGTCGTGGGATTAATCAATACATATTGTAGCGCTAATCCCAGGGCGAAGAAGACCAGGCCTGCTATAAGAGCGGTCCGGGGGGATATTTGACCAGAGGGAATAGGCCGACCCTGGGTCCGTGTCATTTTTGCATCACCATGACGCTCATAGTATTGATTGAGGGCAAAGGTGGCTCCATTGGCCATGCCCGTAGTGAGAACCAGAATGATGAGGGACGTCCACTGAAATGGCAGGCCCGTTTCATTTAAGGCATACAAATGCGCAAAAACCACCATGAGCATAATCATGGGAATGGGTTTGAGGCGAAAGAGTTGAATATAGGCTTTAAACATACTTAGTCAGCTTTTTGCTTGATATGCGCAAAAACCACCATGAGCATAATCATGGGAATGGGTTTTAGACGAAAGAGTTGGATGTAGGCTTTAAACATGTTTTCTTGGCTTTTCTTAAATCGATCTTGTCCTTATATGGTGATCTTCTTTCGTCTCCTCGAGCGGAGTCGAGAGGTCTTGGTCTTTTGGTCGTCAGGATAAATATTTATCCCTCGACTCCGCTCGGGATGACAGCTCTTGTAGCACGCTCAAGTATCAAGGTGTCATTCTGCTCTTGTGAAGGGCGACCAGCAATAACGTGTAATACTTCGAGAGCCTCAGCAAGACACAATTGGAAATTGCTTTTGAAAACACTATTCAGACAACGTCTTTATGTGGTCAATAATCGCCTGAACTTCATCGGCTGTCAAGGGTAAGGGCGGCATGAGGGGTTGATAGCCCTTCACAATATCTTTTGATGGATCCATAATTGAGGTCTTCAAATAGGCATCATCCACAGTGATTTCCCGTTCTTCGCCATTTGTGACGACCACTTCCGTCTTACCGTATAGCCCTTTAAACGAAGGTCCTATCAATTTTGTGCCGTCGCTGCTGTGACAGGCAAAGCAAGCTTTAGATGTAATCAAAGCCAGGCCCGGGTTTTCGGCCTGCTGTTTTATAAAACCTGCGGATTGTTCATCAAGCCAGGCCTGATAATCAGGTTTGGTAAGTACATGGACCTTGGTAATCATCTGGGCGTGGTTTAAACCGCAATATTCAGCGCAGAACAGATCAAAATCACCAATCTGGCTGGCTTCAAACCAGGTGTAATTGTCCTTTGCCCCGGCGGCTTTGGGAACCACATCCATTTTCACTCGAAAGGCCGGGATGTAAAAGGAGTGGATCACATCAACAGAGTGTAGCGGCAAGTAAATTGGCGTATCAGCAGGAACCGTAAGACCCTGGGCTGTGTTTTGCTCCAGACCGTTGGGGTAGGTAAACTTCCACCACCACATGCCGGCGTCTACCTTTATTTCCATGGCGTCTTCAGGTACATTTCTCATTTTGAGAAAACCCTGCATGCCGAAATAAAAAATAAACATCACCAATATCGTTGGGATGATGGTCCAGACAATCTCAAGGCCTGTATGCCCTTCAAGATTTGAAGGTGTGGGATTGTTTTTACGGCTGTATTTAATGACACTGAATATCATAAAGCCGGTAATACCCACCAAACAGAGAATGGATATCATAAAAATGAGATAGAAGGTAAAGTCTACATCCTGATTAAAAACTGAGGCTGGATTATAGTTTACATTCATTAGATCACCCGGAAGCTGTAGTCTGAAAAAGTCAGGACAAAAATGGCGAGGAGGGTGAAAAAGGCGACACCCAAAAAGAGTTTAAAGATCAGGGGTTCGTGATTCAAGTGCATAAAGAAATAGAGTACCAGAGCCGCTTTTATTGAGGCCACTGCCATGGCGATCAACAGGGCGCCAGTATTGCCCACATCTAAACCAGACAGCAACACTGTTGCAATGGTCAGGAAAATAAGGGCTGCAAAAACCATGATGGGAATGCGTGGACTTAAAGTTTGTTCATGAGTATTCATTGTCATACCCCCTAAGCTACCAGATAGTAAAGTGGAAAGAGAAAAATCCAGATCACATCAACGAGATGCCAGTAAAGCCCGCAGCGTTCTAAAACACCATGGTTGTCCTGGTTAATTGAACCTTTTGATATCCAAAAAAAGACGATCAACATCCATATCGCACCAATAATGATGTGCAGGGCATGGGTTCCTGTCATAATAAAATAGAGCCCAAAGAAAAGGACCTGCCCAACCGGGAGCATTTCTTCTCCAGGCGTCAGGAGGGGAGAGCCGTGACCGGCGGCAATACCCCTAGCTGTCTGTAAAAACAGATGGTGCTCAAATTTAGCACTCCATTCAAAACCCTTAATAACCAGGAAGGCCATTCCCAGAGCGATTGTGACCAACAAGAGGGTCTTGGCCAGCTTTACGGAACCCTTTTTTAAGGCATCCAAAGACAGAACCATGGTCAAACTGCTGGTGAGCAGAATGATGGTGTTCACCGTGCCGATTCCTGTATTCAGGCTTTCGGCTGCCCGTTTGAAGTCTTCCAGGTGTGAAGACCTGTATACGGCATAAACCAGAAAAAAGGCGGCAAACAGGAAGAGTTCTGTATAAAGGAAAAGCCAGAACCCCAGGCGGGTCCCTTCATCATCTCTATGGTGCTCAATGGGATGTGCTATATCAGACATGATTCGCTCCTGCAGATGTGCCTGCTTTGACTTCGCCGCAGAAGGCTTCATAGTCATAGGGGTCCCGAGTGATCTCTACATCTTCTTCAAAATTGAACAGGGTTGGGGGGGTCGCTGTCTGCCATTCCAGGGTTGATGAGTTCCAGGGGTTGACTTCAGTGGTTCTTTTGCCCTTCAGAAGCGCATGGATCCAGACCGCCAACACCAGAATCACACCGGTGACCAAAATCCAGGAGCCAATGGTTGATGCCAGTTGAAGGCTGTTAAATATTGGCATGTCTGGATAGGTGTGATAGCGTCTGGGCATACCGAAATAGCCCAATACCAACATGGGGAAATACAGGGCATTAAAACCAATAAACATGAATGCGAATGCCGTTTTGGCCCATTTCATGGAATACATTTTCCCGAACATCTTTGGGAAATAGTGGAAAATACCACCGATAAGTCCAAATGCAGCTCCACCGAACATGGTGTAATGGAAGTGAGCCACAACAAAATCAGTATCATGGAGATGAATGTCTGTGGACAGAGACCCCAGGAACATTCCAGTAAGACCACCAATACTGAAGTTGAAGATAAAGGCCAGGGCAAACAACATGGCGGGGGTCAGGGTAATTGACCCCTTGTATAGGGTTGCGGTCCAGTTAAAGACCTTAATCGCCGTTGGAATGGCCACAAAAAAGGTGAGAAATGAAAACAGAATGGCCGCAAAGTCTGACATCCCAGTTGTAAACATGTGATGGGCCCAGAGTAAATAACCCACCCCGGCAATACTACAGGATGCGATGGCGATACTCTTGTATCCAAAAATCGGTTTCTGGCTATTGGTTGGGATAATCTCACTCACCAACCCCATGGACGGCAGAATCATGATATAGACCGCCGGATGTGAGTATATCCAGAAAAGATGCTGAAACAGAATAGGATCACCACCCTTGGATGGGTCAAAAAAGCCAACAGGCATGATGCGTTCAATGACGATCATGAGCAGGGTAATTCCCACGACGGGAGTTGCCAGAACCTGAAGCCAGGATGTGGCATATATGGACCAGGTGAACAGGGGCATTTTGAAATAGCCCATGCCTTTGGCCCGCATTCTGTGAACGGTAACAATAAAATTGATACCGGTTAGGATGGTACCCCAGCCTAAAATGAAGGCGGCGGTGAGCATCCAGGAAATAGAATCAAACACAACCCCAAAGATGGAAATTGTTTTTGTATTGATAGAGTAGGGAGGGGTGAATGTCCAGCCTGTGTCGGCCCCTCCAAGAAGAATGCCCACAACAGCCATTATTGCGCCGAGCAAATACAGCCAGAATGAGAGCAGGTTGACACGTGGAAATGCAACATCTTTGGCTCCTATCTGTAGAGGCAGAAAGAAATTACCAAGAACTGCTGGTGCACCTGGAACAATGAACAGAAAAATCATGATAATGGCATGCAGGGTAAAAAAACTGCCATACAATTCGGCCGGAATAATCTCCCAACCCGAAGAAGCGGGGTACATTTTCTGGAGTTTCATAACGAATCCCAGACATACTGCGATAAAGAAAAAGGAGAACATGGCCACAGCATACATGATGCCGATGCGCTTATGGTCAGTAGACATAAACCAGCTCATGAAACCGCTGGTCCATTTGGGACTGGTGTGGCTATTCAAATAGCTCTGACGGGGAGTCGTTTCCATGTTTAAGCGCCCTTCGTTTCAAGTTCTGGGGTTTTCTTTTTCCTGTTAAGCAGCACTGAAAGAATCACAACGGTAAACAGGATGGAGAACAGTATAATTGCGCCTGTAACTTTCAGGAAATTGAAGTAGTAGCCCCGGCCTTCAGGTTCTTCGGCAAAACAAAACTTCACAATTTTTTTGACGGTGGGTGCCCATTTTCCCTCCATGGCATTGGTCACAGAAACCATGATTTCTACGGGGAGAAAGGACAATCCGCGGATATAGCGGGAAATAATACCGCTTGGTGATAAAATGATCAGAGATGAGGCATGCATAAACCCTTCAGCTTCATCTGGAGCATATTTAAAACCCACTTGTTGTGTCAAGGTTCGGATGGTGGCAGAGTCGGCTGTTAGAAATCTGAATGACGATTCTGGAATATTGGTTTTGCCCTGAAAAAGATTGAAATAGGATTGCTTCTTAAGGGCGGCAATCTCATGATCTTCTTTGGGATCAAAGCTCACAGCAACCACATTGTATTTATCGCCCGGTAAAAATGCTGAGGGAGATTGATTAATCACATCAACGATGGCGTTGAGAAAAGGATTGCATATGGATGTGCAATTGTAGTAGACCAGGGCCAGAATCGTGGGTCGGCCCTCACTGGCTTCTGGCAGGGTAATGGATTGACCGGTTTCGTCAAAAAAACTTAACTCCAGATCAACTTTTTGCCCCAAAAAGGTATCATCAATCCCGATTTCAGGTTGTGTTTTTATCTCATCTGAGAACACCAAGGTGCTCAGGATTAGACTTATCATCATTAATTGTTTGAATAGCATGTTCACCCCAGTCAAAATAAACTCATACTTCATGTTACAGACCATTGATGATAGTTTTAGTCACCATCCATTGCAAGCAGGAAATTTGCCAGAAGTACTATTTGTTTGTGTTTATTAAGCTTGTGGTTTTCCGGATGGCACCGCATTCATTCTACGCAATAATCAATCCCTGGCTAAAGAAAAAAAACAGAGGGCTGGGATGTTTATCTTGAATAGGCCTGCTGATAGTCGATGAGACCCAGCTTGTAGGCGCGATGGATGAGCGGCCATTCATCTCGTCTGGCGAAAAACAGCGTGGTGTAATTTCTCTGTATCTGGCTTCCGTGGAATAGTTAGTGCTCAAGCCTTGCCAGACCCTCTGGGTTTGTAACTCCCCCCAGATAGAAATCGACATTCTTGCGAACGGTCAATTCTACAGTCGATGTGAGCAACCCCAAAACATCATCAATGTCTGTTTTTGAGCCTCGTCGACATTTCTCAATAATCTGGTTAAGCTTTGCGCGTTCTATCAAGACTATACTCCTGGCTGAATGGGCACTGTTTTTTTTTGTGCGCCCTCTCATTGGATTTATTCCTACTGGTCTGGAGTTTCCCGATATTTTATCTGCATCCCGTTGAGAAAATTGCGCAGAATCTGATCTCTCAAGGGTCGGTAATGCTTGTGGTCAGGTTTGCGGAAAAAAGCGCTTAGCTCATATTTACTTACCTTTAAATCTGCTAAAGCCAACACATCCAGAACTTCTTCGCCCTTCAGGTTCAGGGCTATCTGAAGTTTTTTTAATATCACATTGTTGGTCAGTTTTTGCTCCGGTTTTGGTATGGGTCCATCTTTTTTACCACGCATCTCAATAATGAGTCCGTTCAGGAAAGCGGCCAGCTCATCATCATAAAAGACTTTATAGGCCGGATCTTCTTCACGTTTTAGCCAATCACGGATTTCTGCCCGGGTGACTTTGTGCTCAGCCTGGGCAAAAATGGATATCATTTTAGAATCGCTAAAGTCATAGATGTATCGAATTCTTCTTAGAATGTCATTTTTAGTCATGTCGCATCCATCTCAGGCAGTGTTTAAACCCCAGCTGCACATACGGTCTATTTAGTGTTTATGTTCTGGATAATAGGCTTCCAGGACAGAGATACTCTTCTTGAGCGCTTTGGCTGATTCCATGTCTGCGTTTTGTTTGGCTTTCATGGCGGCCAGGATCACAGCATGGTGATGTTTCAGCCTCTCATCATAATCTTTTTGAGACGGCTTCACCCGCTGGGTAAGAAAATAATTGCTGATGGTCTCAATAATTTTCTGGGCATGGTCTTCCTTGTTCATGACCCAACGCACCATCTGATTTTGAGATTGAACATCTGTTTTTCCGGCAAGCTCGATCATCTCGTTGACGGATTTTTCCACGGTGGCTGCATCTTCCAGCATGGATAGAAGCCTGGCATAATCATCATAGATTCCACAGGGAATCTGACAGTGAGCCTGGACTGGTTGGGGCAAAATAAATCCAGCGCTTAGCATTATGGTCAGGGCAAGCAGTATGCTTCTGTATGTTTTACTCATGGTGGGTTCCTTTTGTTTTCACTTGGCGCTGAAATTAACTCAACTGGGCTTCAATTTGACTTAGGTAATCAACGACCTGTTTTTCCAGTGTTTGATTTCCCTGGGTTTCTCTCAAATCACGATAAAGACCTATGCTCTCCTGGAGTGCGCGCAGACAGTCCCTGGCATCATACACAGCCAGGGTCTTTTTCAGTTTTTTTAATTCCTCCTGGCTGGCATGAAATTCCAGTTTTCGAAGTCCTTGTGGGCGGGCTTCACTTTTCTCCAAAATCAGGGGGCCAAATATATTGGCCCGCATAAAACCAATTGATTCAACGGCTTCAAATATCTCTCCGCGACCAATTTTTGTAGCGGTATAGTGAACCCAGATCCAAAATCGTTTTTCGATCCATTCCTTGTCTGGCCGGGGAAATTCGGCCGGTGTTAGATTGATCTGGCTGCTAATCAAATCCTCTCGCTCCCACAGGACCATTGGATTCTCGACCTTATCTGCAATATCGTCCATGGATATAAATTTAAAATCGACATGAAGCAGGGGTGGTCCAAAGAGACAAATGAGCAAGCGTGGTTCCCCTACGTGTTCTCCTGTAAAGCTTTCCAGAAGCGCTCCCATCTTCTGTACAATGTTGGTCCGCTCTGTCATGACGGATTGATAGTGTTGGGGATCGATATAAACCACCAGATCCAGATCGCTAAATTCATCTATGGCGCCCAGCAAAAAGGACCCGCCAACTGCAACCCCTTGGATGCGTGGGTCCGTTTTTAGTATGGGGACTGCATTTTCAATAAAGTCTCTATGGGAATCTGGAAGATTTTCCCGTGATTTATGGTCCGGTGATGCTTGCATGTGGGTGGGTGCCAGAGGGTGGGCGGTCTGGGTTTAGCGCTTCCCGGTCTTGGGTGTGGGTAGGAGAAATGTCATCTTGGGAGTATTGACTCCTGTCTAATTTTCTGAGGGCGCTTCTGAAGATTCTTCTTCGGTGGTCTCTGGCGTTTCGCCATCGAGCTTTTGCTGTAGCTTTGCTTCTTCTTTAAGTTTCTTCTTCTCTTCTTTTTTCTTCTTTTTTGCCAGGTCTCTCTGGTGTTTTGCAAAAGCGTAATTTGGCTTGGCCATTAATTCTCCTTTTAAAAGTATTGACTAAAAAGCTCTTCTTCTGTAGAGCGTCTTAACCTAAGGTCGTGTTGATCTCTGACAAAACACAAAGGTCAAAAATATTCGTTCCTTTTTATCATTTATTGCGTTGAAATAATTTTGCATTGGGTCTTCACCATTTATTTTCACGCACAGAATTTTGTTTTTTTAACTGCTCCAAGCGGAAACGCTATAAACAAAGGATTACCATGCCCTCAGCAAAGATTATCTGGACCAAAATTGATGAAGCACCTGCCCTGGCCACCTACGCACTTTTGCCCGTAGTTCAGGCTTACACAAAAAACACCGGTATTGTTATTGAAGTCAGTGATATCTCATTGGCGGGTCGGATCATCGCTCTTTTCCCTGACAATCTCGCTGAATCGCAAAAGCAGGTGGATGCCCTGACTGCCCTTGGCGAGCTCACCCAATCCCCTGATGCCAATATTGTCAAGCTGCCCAACATCAGCGCCTCTATACCTCAGCTTCAGGCTGCCATCAAAGAGCTTCAGCAAAAAGGGTGCGATATTCCTGATTATCCTGAAGAACCAAAAAACGATGCGGAAAGGGCCTTGCAATTGCGCTTTACCAAAGTCTTGGGTTCAGCTGTAAATCCTGTGCTTCGTGAAGGCAATTCTGACCGCCGGGCAGCTGCTTCAGTAAAGCGCTTTGCCCAAAGCAACCCCCATCGCATGATGAAGCCATGGCCAGAAAACGGATCCATGACTCGGGTTGCTCACATGACTGAGAAAGATTTTTACGGTACTGAAAAATCCAAAACCATGGATGATGACGAAGTTGTTTCAATCGAGTTTGCTGATCCCTCTGGTGCCAAAACGATCTTGAAAAGTGGACTGGTCCTGCAAAAAGGTGAGGTTATTGATACTTCCGTCATGAACGTGAAAGCCTTGAGGGCTTTTTATGCCAGAACCATTAATGAAGCTAAAAATGAAGGTGCTCTTCTTTCTCTACACTTAAAGGCCACCATGATGAAGATCTCTGACCCCATCATGTTCGGACATGCTGTTTCTGTTTACTACGGGAAAGCACTGGATAAATATACTGCAGAGCTAAAGGAGATTGGGGCCAACATCAATAACGGTCTCGCAGATGTGGAAGACAAGCTGGATCGTTTATCTCCAGGCAAAAAGGCTCAGATTGAAGCAGATATCGCTGATGTTTATAATGAACAGCCTGCTCTGGCCATGGTGGATTCTCGAAAGGGTATTACCAACCTGCACGTGCCCAACAATGTGATCATTGATGCCTCCATGCCAAATGTGGTCCGGGATGGTGGAAAAATGTGGAACAATGATGATGCTCTGCAGGACACCATCGCCATGATTCCAGATCGTAGCTACGCCACCATTTATTATGAAATTATTGAAGACTGCAAAATCAACGGACAACTCGATCCATCCACAATGGGAAGTGTATCAAACGTTGGACTCATGGCTCAAAAGGCTGAAGAATATGGTTCCCACGATAAAACCTTTGAGGCTCCTGGTGAAGGTGTTATTCGGGTAGTTGATGCTGCTGGAACCTCTCTTTTGGAACAGGCTGTTGAATCTGGCGATATATTCAGAATGTGTCAGGCCAAAGACGCCCCCATCCAGGATTGGGTGAAATTGGCAGTCACCCGCGCCAGGGCAAGCGGCTCTCCAGCTATTTTCTGGCTGGATGAAAATCGTGGTCATGATGCTGAAATTATTAAGAAGGTCAATCTATATATCCAGGACCATGATCTCGACGGACTTGATCTTCAGATTTTAAAACCGGTGGATGCCATGACATGTTCTCTCAAGCGAGTGCGGCGAGGAGAAGATACCATATCCGTGACTGGCAATGTGCTTCGGGATTATCTCACTGATTTGTTTCCTATTCTTGAATTGGGCACCAGTGCACGCATGCTTTCCATTGTCCCCTTGATGAAGGGTGGCGGTTTGTTTGAAACAGGCGCGGGTGGTTCTGCTCCGAAACACGTTCAACAGTTTTTACAAGAGGGTCATTTACGCTGGGATTCTCTGGGTGAATACTGTGCTCTCGTACCGTCTTTTGAACAGATTGCCCGGACCAGCGGAAACACCAAGGCAACCGTCCTGGCTGAAACTTTAGATGAGGCCATCAGTACCTATCTTGAAAACGCAAAATCTCCTTCTCGAAAAGTGAATGAACTGGACAATCGTGGCAGTACTTTTTATCTGGCCCTGTATTGGGCGCAGGCTTTAGCTGCTCAGGATAGGGACACTGAACTAAAGGCGCGCTTTCTTACCCTGTCTCAAGAATTGGCTGAGAGTGAATCCAAAATCGCCCAAGAGTTGATCAATGCCCAGGGTGAGGCTGTAGATATTGGCGGATATTTCAAACCAGATGAGGCCAAAACAGCTGCATCGATGCGTCCCAGTCAGACATTGAATCGGATTCTGGAGTCCATATAATTTCTGCCTGAAAGATTGTTGTAATTAAAAGGGTGTAGCGTGCTGCACCCTTTTTTGGTTTGCCCAATCGTTATCTGGTGAACAGGATTGGGTAGGGACGCATTACAATACATCCCTACTGTCCCTGCCTATACCCCATTTTTATAGAAGAAAACCGTTGGGAATGAATCAATGTCAGCTATATTTCGTCAGATAACGAAATGGAGTATAACAATGAGATCTACCACCAACCTATACAAGGCGCTGTCAGATACCAATCGTCTGCGGATCCTTATGATGTTAAAAGAGAAATCTTTGTGTGTCTGTGAGATCGTGGATATACTCGAACTGGCAAATTCTACGGTATCAAAACATCTGTCCATTCTGCGCAATGCCAACCTGGTCATGGATGAGAAAAGTGGTCGCTGGGTAAATTACCGCATCGCCAGACCTGAAGAATCAGAAGATATTGACTTTGTACTTGGTCATCTAGGACAACAACTGAAGAATGAAAACCTGGTGCTGCGTGATAGGGAAAAGCTCAGCGAAGTGGATCGATTCGCCATTTGCGCGCCGTCTGACCAGCCAGTCACTAAATAAAAGCGCTTCACCATTTTCAAAAAACAAATTAAGGGGAAATCGCATGTGTCGGGGGTTTTTTATTGCTGCAGGTATGATCATCGGGCTGGTTTTGACCACCTGTTCAACGGAGACAGTGGAATCAAAGTTACCAAAACTACCTGTTGATCCAATTATCACATTTATTGAACTGGGGTCTGTCAGATGCATACCATGCAAAAAGATGCAACCCGTGATGGCATCTATTGAAAAGAAATATGGCGGGCAGATCAAAGTCGTTTTCTATGATGTCTGGGAGGCAGATCAAAAACATTATGCTTCACAATATGATATTAAACTTATCCCCACGCAGATCTTTCTTGACTCGACAGGTTCAGAGTTCATGCGGCACGAGGGTTATTTTCCAGAAGCAGACATAGATTCACTCTTGGTCCGTTATGGTTTAATCGCTAACCCGGTTATGGATAAATGATCACTCCTTTCGATACGCTCACGCAGGCGGTTTCTGGTCAATTCGCCTTGGCCGTGGCAGCTTCCTTTGCTTGGGGGGTTTTAAGTATTCTTTTAAGCCCCTGCCATCTGACCAGCGTTCCCCTGGTTGTCGGCTATATTTCCAGACAGAATGAAGCAACTGGAAGGCATGGTTCGTTGTTGGGCTTGACCTTCGCCATGGGACTTCTGGTTTCCATTACTTTGATTGGCGTTATAACGGCCGCCATGGGACGGCTCATGGGTGATGTCGGCATGTGGGGTATGTGGTTGGGGGCAACCCTGCTTATTGTGTTTGGTTTATATCTTATGGATATCATTAACCTCAACTGGTCTTGGTTGAGAATGCCTGCGATAGAACGAGCCGGCTATTCAGGTGCCCTCTTGCTGGGGCTTGTTTTTGGTGTTGGGCTTGGCCCCTGTACTTTTGCCTTTCTTGCCCCGGTATTAAGTGTGGTAATTCCAATGGCCCAAGCGTCTTTTTTTAAGGCTGTTATTATCATTCTTGCGTTTGGTGTGGGTCACAGTATAGTCTATGTCGCTGGCGGGGGATTGACGGCACTCATTATCCGCTACATCAACTGGTCCGGGAATAATCGTGGTCCGGTTTACGTAAAAAGATTTCTGGGGTTTCTGGTTTTTTTAAGTGGCGTTTATTTTGGATATGCCACCATCTAATGAGGTGCTATAGATGTTAACTAAATATCGATGGTGGTTGTTTTTCTTACTGTTGCCCGTTTGGGTTCTGCTCTATTCCAACTTGTTGGCTTTCGCAGATTTTGTCGTTTCATTGTTACCGGTCGATCCTGCGAGTCATCTGGGTGAAGCCCTGACTTTCTTTTTTTATGACGCGCCTAAAGTCCTCTTGCTGCTCTCTGCTGTTGTCTTTGTGATGGGAATAATCAATACCTGGTTTACTCCTGAACGGACGCGTGCCCTGCTGGCCGGGCGCTCTCTGGGTCTAGCCAATATTCTGGCAGCCTCTCTGGGGGTTGTAACTCCTTTTTGTTCCTGCTCAGCCGTTCCACTCTTTATCGGTTTTGTACAAGCCGGTGTGCCTCTGGGGGTGACGTTTTCATTCCTTATAGCAGCTCCCATGGTGAACGAAATAGCTTTAACTCTGTTGTTCGGTTTATTTGGCTGGAAAATCGCCACGCTGTATCTCGGTCTTGGGCTTGGGGTTGCCATTTTTGGTGGTTTGCTACTGGGTCGTCTCAATCTTGAAAAGTATCTGGAACAATGGGTTCAGGATATTCCAACGAAACAGCTTTCCTTCGAGTCTGAGAAGATATCCTTTTCCCAGAGACTTATAGCCGGTTCTCTTGCTGTAAAAGATGTGGTGGGGAAGGTCTGGTTATACATTTTATTGGGAATCGGGGTGGGCGCATTTATACATGGCTATGTCCCGGAAAATTTTATGGCTTCCTTTATGGGTAAGGATGCCTGGTGGTCTGTTCCCCTGGCGGTGCTCATCGGGATCCCCATGTACAGTAGTGCTGCAGGAATTATTCCTGTAGTACAGGCGCTTTTGGCCAAAGGTGCAGCTCTGGGAACAGCTCTGGCCTTTATGATGAGCGTGGTGGCTTTATCTTTTCCGGAGATGATAATTTTGCGTAAGGTTTTAACCATACGGTTGATTGGTATTTTTATCAGTATTGTCGCAACTGGCATACTGTTCGTTGGTCTTGTTTTCAATCTGGTATTATAGGAGCATAGTGATATGTTAAATGTAAAAGTTTTAGGCGGTGGATGTTCAAACTGTAAGGTCACTTATAGTCTTATAGAGAAAGTTGCACGTGAAAGAGGGGTTGATATTGCATTAGAAAAAATTGAAGACATTCAAGATATCATGGCTTACGATGTTATGTCGACTCCTGGAGTTGTTATAGAAGAGACCGTGGTCCACAGGGGTGGCGTTCCATCTCGCTCCCAAGTCGAAGCCTGGTTTTCAAAGGGCTAAATCTTTATCTTTTTTCCACTTTGTTTATGCGGGAGAAAAGAAGCTTTATTCCTCAGATCATTAAACTATAACTGTCTATCTTTTCTATCAAACTAGATCAATTACCTTGCTAAAATTCTATTAAATACAAAGTTGATTTTTCTCTCCGTTTTTCCTTTTTGTCTAATTACATATTTTTTAGCATCCATCCTTTTATCTTCAGAACAAACAATGTCCTGTCTGTGTTTATTTTGTATTGCCACTTTATATTCGTTTCACACCAAGTCTCTTCATTAGGTCTGTAGACCAGCACTTCCTAAAGCCTAGGGGTGATATTTGGCTGCTTATGGTTGCGCAATATATTGTGTGATTGATGTGGTTTTTTCAGAGACTTATGAATACCGGTTTAATCTTGAGCCCTGTTTCAGGGGAAAACTGTTTTAGGCTGAATAAGCCGGGGGGTGGTTAGGGGTTCTTTGTAGGCTTGCTGTACTCAAATAGTTGATAGTTTGATTTTTCCATGCCCAATCTTGAATAGACTTTTTGTGCTTTTTCATTGTTGTTGTCAACGTACAGTCTTATTCCGACTATTTCTTCCGATTCATCAACCTGAGTTTTAACAAACTTATACATATGTTTATATAAACCTTTTTGTCTATATTCCTTGTGAACAAAGACACTTTGGATCCACCAGAATAGACCGTTTCGCCAGTCGCTCCATTCATATGTAATCATGAGACAAGCTCGTACAATCCCATCGATTTCACAAACGATGTAGAAGCCCTTCGATGGGTTGCTGAATATCGCCTCAACGCCTGCTTTTAATACTTCGCTATTAAGAGAGATGTTCTCAGTTTCCAGAGCCATGGCCTGGTTAAAGCTAACGATGCTGGGAATATCCTCGCTGACCGCCCAGCGGATAGTTTGTTTTGACATTACTTCATCTTTTTTGGTCTGAATCCGATACGGTCGTAAGGATTTATCACACTTGATATGATATTACGCAGGTGCGCATTAATGCGTTTGAGGTATCTGAAATATAGAACAAGAATTGCTACACTGGCGGTGTCCAGTTCTTCTTCGTTGCTTACTATTAGTTCTTCAATATGCTTATCACAAGTCCTGCCAATCTCTCGAGTCTCCGAATATATTTGAAGTGCTTTGTTTTCATCCCCTGTTTCAATACACTCAGGAGCCTCTTTAAACATCCTTTTGATAGCTGCTTCGATTTCGTGAAGTATTTCTTTCCTTTTTTTACCTTTAATTTCGTCTGGGTGCATTTCTGTAAGATCAACGATATTTTTTATATAATCGCCTATTCGTTCGACATCTACAATTACAGTTGATAAAACTAATCCTGCTGCCAGACTCTCATTACCCTGTACAGTTAGATGAGTTATAACTTTTCTTCTGATATCTCTTTCATATTTATTTATTAGCTTGTCCTTTTTAAATATGAGTTTTTGAACTGTGCTACGGTTATCTCCCCAAAGCGCATCAACAGCATCATTGAACATTTCTGCATCAATGTTTATTGCTTCGTAGGTTAAGTCCCAAGCCTCATTGAGCAAGTTATCGCTGGACCAAAGGTTTTTGATTTCATTCCACATATACTGACCTCTATTTTTTTAGAAAAACACTATAAATATTATTGGTATAAAATATATCATTGAGTAGAGAGACAAAAATATAATCAAATTCTTTTTAGATAAAGATACATACTCACTTGCTTTTTCAGCTAAAGTGATGGGAATAAATTTTAATGGGTAGAAAATCAAAATTCCAAAAACATTAAAAACCAGATGTGCAAATGACGCTGTTACTGCTACTGGGTTCCCCGTAGCTAGGGCTGCTAGTAACGCAGTACCCGTTGTACCTATGTTGGCTCCCATTGTGTAGGGAAATATTTTTCGCAAACTGACTATACCAGCACCTGCTAGAGGTACGATAAGTGATGTGGTAACAGAGCTGCTCTGTACGATGAAGGTCATGCCCATTCCCCAGGTCATACCCATAAGGTCATTTTTAAATAGATATTTATTTATAATTACCTCAATTTTATCAACCACTAAGGATCTAATTGTTTTTATTAGTAAACCTAAAGCAGCAAACATACCTATAATCGAAATTATCATGAGTATAATATCATTATATGGAACGTTTGTAAATATGGAATCTATGAAATTGATAACTGGGTTTAGTATAGCCTTTAAAGGATTAAATAATTTCATTCCTCCAACACCTTCGAATTTCTCATCTAAAAACAGTGCCACTTTTTGAATGAAATGAAATTTCAATTCCAGGGGAAATAAAACTATAACTGCACAAATATTAAAAAAATCGTGAACGATTCCAGCAGCAAAAGCTCTTTTAAATTCCGCTTTTCTTCCGATGTGTCCTATAGATACAAGTGTATTTGTGACAGTTGTTCCAATGTTGGCCCCCATGATTATGGGGATAGCATTTTCCAAATTTACAACTCCACCTGCAACCAAACCTACTACAATGGATGTTGTGGTCGAAGAGCTCTGAATTAGTGATGTAGCGACAATTCCAATGATGAGTCCCGTAAAGGGGTTGGAAGTCGTTTGTAACATTGCCTCAGCAAATTCTTTACCGAAAAGCTTAAAACTATGACCTAGAAGATTTATCGTCAGGAGGAACAGATAAATCGTAACTATTACAGTTAAAATCTTAATTATCTTCTGGCGTGTTTCCTGGTTCAAAATTTCCCTCTTTTTTTACAAAAACAAATATGAGAGCTTGATTATTTTTAATAAAATATCGGGAGCAATATAGTGTTTATATTTCCAGATACTTCAGTCGAATTATTTGGATAATGAGAAAATCAATTATATAATTTTATAGTGTTGCACAAATGTACACTATAGATAATCTCAATATCTTTTTATTTCCCAATAATTTGGGAAATAAAAAGCGTTTCGAATCACAGATTAAACAGGTAATTTTCACTTTGAGCGTCTTTAAATGCAAATCCTATATGCACAAAAGTGCATTATTTATATTCACAACCAGATATTTTTAACGACCAAAAGGTCGGTTATATACTATAGTAATATTAATTTAATATATATAGTAGTGGTAGTATAGCAACCAAGAAGTGTTAATAAGTAAGTATATAATCACTATCAAGTGCAATAAAAACAAAGGTTAAAGGGTATATAATAACATAAGAAAAACTGTTGATATGTTTACACTAACTGTTAAGAGATGTTTGTTCGTTGGTAGACAGTGCGCGGTTGTAAACAGCATCATAGGGTACAGGGATAAAAGCTACAATGTGGATAACTATATTGTTAATAGTAGTCATAACTTTACTTATCACCCTTAAATGGATAAAAAACAATATCTCACATTTCGGAATAAGGACATTATGATGTGTATAACCTCAATTAAGTATTCATTTACGAACCGCAAAACATTGAAAATGAACATCTTTTTATCTGAGGGACATCTTTGTATAAAAAAAAGATCCACTCATAAAGCAGACCTTAGGGAAAATACTTTGAAAGGGATCTTTTTAGCTATTTAATCTGGATATAGATGCGGTCACGCTGATCGTCAATCCAGGATTGATATCTGTCACGCTTTTTGAATTCAAGAGACATACTTTCAACATCGGACCAATGATCAGTCAAATTGACCTTTCCGCCGGAAACTCTACGATGCACAATAATAAGATGAAATTGCTCTGAGCTATGCACAGGCATGGAAAGGCTATCAATTGGTATGTTTAGCAGTAGACCATGGATATCTTCAGGTAGCAAAGAGATATCTGTTAAACCCATTTTGCCCTTCCGAGACTTCATGTATTCATCAGTTACGTAAATTTCTACCTGCTCCCCAAGCGTTGTTTTTCCAGAAAGAATGTCATCCCTAATAGAGGAAAGTTTATCAGACGTGAGCTGTCTGTCAGAATCATCTGCCACAGGCATGAGTAAAATATGTGAGATATTTACCTGATCTCCCTGCTTATCATCGAGACGTAACAGATGCAAACCGAACTGGGTTTCCACAATACCGCTCATCTGGCCCACTTCCAGCGAGAAGGCAGCGTCCTCAAAAGGTTTTACAAAGACTCCACGACCAACAAGACCAAGATTGCCACCGTTGGCTGCAGACCCAGGATCTTTTGAATACTGTTTTGCAGCATCTTCAAAGGAAATATTTCCAGACTCAATATCATTCTTTATTAAAAGTAGTTGAGATTTGAGCCTTTCCATTTTATCTGTCCCCAATTCAACAGACATGGAAAGGATGGAAAAATCAATCTGGGCGTTTTTATCAGGGAAGCTGTCTTGCCATGTCTCATAAAAATCTTCTACCTCACGGCGACTGACCTTGATATCACTAAAAAGCTCCATTTTAACCTGCTCAACAAGCAAGTTTGTGCGTATTTGGTCCTCATAATAGGACTTGATTTTGTAGTGGTCTACACCAAAAGCTTCTGCTGCTTTTCTAAGGCTTCCGTACTGCATTTCAATATTCTGCAGGGATTGGTCCAGTTGCATTTGGACACTTCTGTCCTCTACCAAAATGGTTTCCTGGCGGGCATATTCCAATAAAACCTGTTGGTTAAGGAGCTCTTCCAGTGCCCGTGCACGAAGTTGCTGAAGCACTTCAGGAGAAGAATATGAGGGCAGCTTGGCCTGCATGGCAAAGAGTTGGGTTACCTGGTCAACTTCTGAATAAAGAATAGCCTTTTCTCCAACAATGGCCGCCACACCATCAATCAACTGTTGGGCGCTGGCATGCAAAGCGATGAGCGTGGTGAAAATGAGAACTAAAAGACGCATTAATTATTACCTATTTTGTAGAACGATTATAAAGAACACTTTTGTTAAAAATGATACTTCCAGACTTTCTGAGGCTGTCCACAAGCTGTGTTTCAATATGACGTTGACGGTTAATAGAAAGCCTGGCAGCAATTTCTTCCCAAACCTCATCAAGACTTTTAATGGACCCGCGATCATGCCAGGTTTTAACCTCCACCAGGTGATATCCAAGATCTGTCTTAATGGGTCCAAAAATTCCAGCGCGCTTCTTTTTGAGAAGGTATTCTTTTACTTCGGGAAAAAGATGTTCCACCTTAAACAGACCAGTTTCCTTTGGGTGCATGGCCACCAGAGCCTGTTTCTTTTCTAAATCACCCTTTTCAATAGCTTTTTCAAGCTCTCGGGCCTCTTCGCGAGTAGGCAAAAGGACATGAAAACCAAAAAACTCATTGCTCTGACGCCTAAAAGACTCAAGGTTATTCTGGTAATACTCCTCAATCTCATCTCGGGCAACATCACCCTGGTCTTTTAGAATCGCATCAAGCTGTTTATCGGCCAGCAATCTCCGACGATAGGTTTCGACCCTGTAATTGAACATTGGATCCCGGTGAATCAGGCTTTTCTCTGCCTCTTGAGCCAACAGGGTCTCTCTGATCCAGTTTTCGACCAGCAGGGATTTTTGGAGGCTGTCCAGGGACATAAAGCCAGGGTACATCAAGACCAACTCATCCAGTGACAGAAACTCATGATTAACCTTGGCAATTAGTCCATCATCCTGGTCGCCAGAACAAGCAACCAACCCAAGCAGGAGGGATAGGACCAGAATGAGAAAAGGTTTATTCATTTGGACCGGCTATTTTTTGTTTGCCATATCATCATAATAGGCACGGACAGCGGAGTAATTAACCTTAACGGGAAACTCCACCTGAAGTTCATTAAAGAGAGTTTCGTTGCGCGAGGCTCTCAACTCACCCAGGATATCCGTTCTAACGCGTCCCTTTACCTTGTTATAAGGTTTTGGTCCTTCAGGAATGGTATCCTCCAGCTGGATGACTGAATAACCATTACCGAGTTTTATGGGCCCTGCAATTTCACCAACTTCCATAGTGAAGGCTGTTTTCCCCATGACGCCATAGCGACCCTCTTGAAAGGCCGGTAACAATCCACCATCCTTTATTGTGGCTTTTCTTTCGGTGTAACGCTCAGCCAGCTTTTCCATGAGTTCGCCTGCATCAAGGCGCTTTTTTAAAGAAACTGCGAAGAGGCTATCTTTGACAAACACCTCTCTCACCAGAACCTTCTGTTTATCCATATATTTTTCAGCCTTGTTTGCTTCGTAAAAAGCAAGCAGCTCTTCATCGCTGGGCGTTAGGTTCGCATTGATTTCTTCTGCTATAAAAGCATCATAAGCGAATCGCTCAACGAGATCGCTCATTCTCTTGGCAAACTCTTTTTCCTGGTCGAATTTATTGTCATACCCGTAGCTGATGATGAGATTTTGAGTGACCAATTGATCAATAATGCGCAACAAATCATTTTCACTCTTAAAGCGTGGTTTTTGGCCTTCGTCGATCATGCTAATCTCTTCAACCAACCATTCGGTACCCAGCTCTTCACCATTCAGCATAAACAGCGGAGCCTGGTAATTGAGCTTTTTAAGCATTTCATCCATAGAGTCTTTTTTTAGTCCGGAACCATCATAAATCATGAAAAAGTCATGAACATTTTCAGTAAGCACTTCAAACCCTGCAGCTTCTTTTTGATCCGCTAGAAACTGATTTGCCTTCTGGCCAAGCTCAGCACTTTTTTCGCGACTTGCCTGTTGTTTAAGGGCACTCTTTTCAGATTCGAAATCACCGCGCTCAACCACACGTTTTGCCTCGAGTTTGATGACGTGAAAACCAAAATCTGTTTCAACCGCACCAGAAACCTCTCCAGGCTTCAGGTTAAAAGCGGCTTCTTGAAAGGGACCAACCATTTTACCCCAACCAAACCAACCGAGATCTCCACCGTTTTCTTTACCAGAGGGATCATCAGTAAATTCATTTGCCAGATCCTCAAAAGACTCACCCTTTGAAAGACGCTCTTTTATCTGATCTGTAATCGCCAAAGCTTCAGCCCTGGTTCGCTCAGAGCGAGAGCGGGAGGTACCCTGGAACTGTAGCAAAATATGCCGTGCATTCAATTCCGTTCCGGAGCGATCATAGACTCCCCTGATATAGTCGTCACTGATTACAGCGTCCAGAATGACCTTGGTGTAGACCTGTTGAAGCATCTGTCTACTTTCGGTCTTCTTCATTTTCATCTGAACATCTTCGGTCTCGCCAAATCCACGCTCAACCGCGACACGGGTAAAGAGCGCTTTTCTAACATACTCATCCACCTTGGAATCCAGGAAATCCTTATCCTTGTTCTCAAATCGTGAAGCAGGGTTTTTAGATGTGAATTCTTCCAGGGAGATAGCTTTTCCATCTATAGTTGCAAGCGTATCGTTATCCATGTTTGAGCATGCAAAGACAAGCACAAGGAGCCCCAGCGAAAAGAGGGCCGTAGTAAAGCGAGTGTTCATTTCATTAACCTTTTAATTATATTAGAGTTATCATTTATCATTATGGTCGGAAAATTTAGACGAGCGCTTAAGGCTTTCCAAGAATATTCTAAGGGAAACCAAAAGGGATTCCTCCCCCGTATGGGACAGTATAAAAGTCAGTGATCTGTTATTCATTATCTCCACCTCTTTGCCAGTTTCCCCCAGCGCTTTGGACAGAGCTTTAATGATCTCGCCTCCTTCATGTTCCACGTGTTCAGGTAAAAAGTCATTTTGTGCGCGGGACCCCTTCACAACGATGCTTCTAAGCCCGACCGATTGACCAATATTCTTTATTAAGGCGGCCTCGATGAGATTTATGGTTTCTATTGGCAGCAGACCAAATCTATCTCTTAGTTCTTCACGAATCGCGTGAATATTTCCAACAGTTTCAGCTTCGGCAATTCTACGATAACTGGCAATGCGCTCAGCCGTATTTTCCACATAACCCGCAGGGATCTGCATCTCAACATCAAGGGTCATTTCAGGCGGCGGAAAGAC
The DNA here is from genome assembly GCA_016784545.1 of Candidatus Neomarinimicrobiota bacterium. Lineage (NCBI taxonomy): Bacteria > Pseudomonadati > Fidelibacterota > Fidelibacterota bacterium. Next base: position 8,471 of record JADHUM010000024.1, on the reverse strand, counting down.
GACCCCCTGGTCACCCTTGATCTCTTTCATGGTTTCAAGCGTGTCCTTTAAAATTCGTGTATATAGATGATATCCAATGTTGCTGATGTGTCCGCTTTGCTCGGTTCCAAACACATTTCCAGAGCCGCGAATTTCCAAATCACGCATGGCAATCTCATAGCCACCCCCATAATGGGCATGTCTTTCCAGAGCATTGAGGCGTCTGATGGCATTCACGCTGAGCTTTCTAAAACCTGGTGCAAGAAAGAAGGCCCAGGCCTTTCTGTGAGACCGACCCACGCGTCCTCTAAGCTGATAAAGCTGGGATAAACCCATGGCATCAGCTCGATTAACAATAATGGTGTTTGCGTTTGGTATATCCAGCCCAGATTCAACAATTGTGGTGGAAAGCAACACATCGAACTCCCGATGAAAGAAGCCCAACATGATGCGCTCAAGCTCACGGGGGTTCATCTGACCATGCCCCAGGCCAAACCTTACCTCAGGAAGCAGTTTTTGAAGTCGACTTAGCATTATACCTATCGACTCAACGCGATTATGGACAAAAAAGACCTGACCCCCGCGATCAACCTCCTTAAGAATGGCCTCACGAATACGACTTTCATCAAAATCCATTATTATGGTTTCCACAGGCTGTCGTTCTTTGGGGGGTGTTTTTAACATAGACAGATCCCGGGCGCCCATGAGCGACATCTGCAGGGTGCGGGGGATGGGCGTGGCTGTCATTGCCAGAGAGTCTACGGACATTTTAATTTCTTTAACGCGCTCCTTATGCTTAACACCAAAGCGATGCTCTTCATCCACAATCAACAAGCCAAGTCTATTAAAAACAACATCTTTGGACAGGATTCTATGGGTTCCTATAACCACATCAAGCAACCCTTTTTCAATATCAATCAGAGTCTGCTTTATCTGTTTTGGCGTTCTAAACCGGGAAAGCACGCCCACACTAACCGGGTAATCTGCAAAACGCTCCAGAAAAGTTTCGTAATGCTGTTGCGCCAGGATGGTTGTGGGCACCAGGACCCCCACCTGTTTAGAATCACTAATTGCCTTAAAAACAGCCCGCATTGCCACTTCGGTTTTTCCAAAACCCACATCACCACAGAGCAGTCGATCCATTGGAAAGGCAGACTCCATGTCTTTCTTAATATCTTCAACGGCCTTGAGCTGATCGCTGGTTTCGTCATACATGAAAGAAGCTTCCATGCGTTTTTGAAAATCGCTATCCGGGCTGTAGCGAAAGCCTTCGACAATAAACCGATTGGCGTAAAGCTCGATGAGCTCCTTGGCATAATTATCAACAGCCCTCCGGGTTTTGATTTTTACCTGCTCCCATTCAGTGGTGCGCAAGCGGGTTAGTTTGGGAGGTGTTTCCAGCTGTGATTCGTAGCGATGGACACGATGCATTTTTTCAACAGGCACGTATATCCGATCGCCAGCCTCATATTCAAGAGCCAGAACCTCTCGCACCGTTTTTTGGAAGGGCATGAGCTCAATACCCAGATATTTACCAACACCATAGTCGAGATGAACCACGTAATCACCCTCTTCAAAAGCCTCAATACGTGTTGCGGGTTTGACGGGAAAAGACCTGGGAATAACGCTGCGCTTTCGCGTTCTGCCAAATATCTGGTGATCCGTGAGAATGGCCAGTTTGTTTTTATGGTCAATAAAGCCAGAAGACAGTGAAAGACGCGTGCTTTCAAAACGCAGGTCCTCAAATAAGACCTGCAGACGATCCAGCTGGATATTGCTATCTGCACAAATAATAACACGATAGTTTTCTTCATTGAGATGACCAAGACGGGCGCGAAAAGCATCGAGATTTCTCTGAAACTCCGGTTGAACCTCAATATCATACACATTCTCAGTTTCTGCCTTGGCCTGGAAAACCCATGACACATCGGCAGCACGACCCTTTCCAAGAGCGTCAGCAATGGAAAGCGAATCAGAATCCTCGATGATGGGCCGATATTGGATAAACCGCACCCCTGCAGGAACAGAATCGATCAAAGGGTCAATAACCGTATCAAGAAAGGGATTCTCAGGGTAAATGATAATTTCTTCATGCTCAACACCAGACAACTGGGTGGCCGGATCAAACTCTCGTATCGACTCGAGAGTGTTGCCAAAAAAGTCCAGACGCAAAGGCTGGTCCTGGTCGCCTGGAAATACATCAAATATTCCACCCCGGGCAGCATAATAGCCAGGCTCCACGACGAAAGCGTCACGGGTAAAACCATAGGCAGACAATTCTCTTTCAAGATCCGAAACCGAATAGTCATGATCTTTTTGCAAAACCACACTTTTAAGCGCGTTTTTGGAGATACTCCCAGCCAACTCGGCAGCCTGGGTTACATAGATACCAGGGTTTACCCCCAAAAGTGCTCGCAAGGCTCGACCAGATTGACCGGTATCGATACCATCCACACGATCGCTACCAACAAAATGAACCTCCAGGCCCAGATTCAGAGCCATGATGTCATTAAGGGCTCTTTCTGCTGAAGGTTTGTCAGGGAGAACCAACACCAGGGGCTGGCTGCCAAGGTTCGCCTGAACCAGGAAAGCCAAGAGGGGGGGCTCTACTCCGGATATAGAGGACCCCGAAAGGTTATAGGTTCTGGTTATATATGTAGAAAGGTCAGCGTGTTTCACGTGAAACATTTTTTAATAAGAACAATTAACAAAGAAATATCAGCAGGGGTGACACCGCTAATTCTAGACGCCTGGCCGATGGTTTCAGGCCGAATCTTATCAAGCTTTTGTCTTGCCTCAAAGGATATGGCCTGCATGGACAGATAGTCCGTAGCATCAGGGATGCGCATTTGTTGGTGTTTTGAAAGCCGCTCAACCTGCAGGTACTCTCTCTCGATATAGCCACTATATTTTGTGTTGGTTGCAATAAGCGTTAAAAGGGTGGGGGGCAGGTCGTTCACCCAGTCGGGCAGCAGGGACTTAATGTCTTCAATGACAACCCCCGGACGCTTTAAAATGTTGGCCAGGGACTGACTCTCCTTGACCGTGGTTTGTGTGTCAACCAAACCATTGATGATATCCGACTTTATAAAGGTAGAGCCAAACAGTGCCTCAGTTTTTTTGGCCAGAGCTTTTTGGCTTTCCACGTCACTGTAAAAATCTTGATTTACAAGCCCCAATTGAAACCCCTTTTCGGCGAGACGGAAGTGGGCGTTATCATAGCGTAAAAGGAGTCTGTGCTCAGCTCTTGAGGTGAACATGCGATAGGGTTCATCCGTGTCTTTGGTAATTAAATCATCGATGAGCACGCCGATATAGGCTTCAGACCGGGCAAGAACAAAAGGCTCCAACCCATCAATACCGAATGACGCGTTGATTCCAGCCATTAGTCCCTGGGCTGCAGCCTCTTCGTATCCAGAGGTTCCATTGATCTGGCCGGCAAAGAACAGGCCTTTGACCCGTTTGGTTTCCATGGTGGCTTTGAGTTGAGAGGGTGGAAAAAAATCATATTCAATGGCATAACCAGGACGGATAAACTCAACACTCTCAAGTCCTGGCACAGTACGCAGGCTGTTCAGTTGAACGTCCTCTGGCAATGAAGAAGAGAAACCGTTAACATATATCTGGTCAGCATTGCTCCACTCGGGTTCTAAAAAGAGTTGGTGGGAGGTTTTTTCTGCAAAGCGAACCACCTTGTCCTCAATAGAGGGACAATAGCGAGGCCCCACACCCTGAATAACACCAGTAAACAGGGGCGAGAACTCAAGGCCGCCATTGATGATGCGGTGGGTCTCTTCGTTGGTGTTGGTGATGTAGCAAGACTCATTGGGTGGATCAAAGTTTTGAGTGGAAAAAGAAAAAGGTTCGGGGTTTATATCTCCAGCTTGAATGGTAGTTTTTGAAAAATCAATACTGTCCCGCTTGATACGAGGCGGGGTGCCAGTCTTTAAGCGACCCGTTTCAAATCCGAGACCCATCAAAGACTCGGTGATCCCCACGCTGGCGGACTCACCAATTCGTCCCGCCGAGAAGCTCTTGTTTCCAATATGAATTAATCCGTTAAGAAAAGTACCGTTGGTTAAGATAAGCGCCTGACAACTGAAGGTAAACTCACCGCGGGTGAGGACCCCCGTTATTTTTGAACCATCGTCATTTGCAATAACCGATATGGCCTCGTCTTCAAAGAGATCTAGGCCAGCCTGATTCTGGCAGACCTCCACCATATATGCGCTATAAGCTTTTTTGTCAATTTGGGCCCGAGGTGACCAAACGGCGCGCCCTTTGGATCGATTTAACATTTTGAATTGAATGCCTGTGTGGTCGGTTGCCTTGGCCATTTCACCACCAAGTGCATCTATCTCACGCACCAGATGACCCTTGGCAAGCCCTCCAATGGCGGGGTTACAGGAAGCGCGTCCCAGTGCGGCGGCTTCCATGGTGATTAGAAGGGTGGCTTTACCTAGACGGCTGGCCGAAAGAGCCGCCTCAATACCGGCGTGACCACCACCAACTACGATGACATCATAATGCGCCTGTTGAGTTGGATTGATTGTCTGGTCTTTACCCATTGACTTTTTTCCCTGAACTAGCCGGGGGACATAAACAGGCGAATGATTCACGTGAAACAGTCAAAACTATTTGCCCACGCAAAAACCGCTGAATATCTGATTGAGAATGTCGTCAGGGGTTGTTTTGCCGGTGATTTCACCCAGTATATCCAGGGCCAGGCGTAAATCAGAAGCAATATACTCCGGACCAAGCTCGTTTTCTATTGAAGCGATACTTGTGGCGACCTGATCCTTAAATCGAATAAAAACATCCCTGTGGCGCTCGCTGTTTAACACAACACCACCCACGCCCAGGTTAACCATATTGATAACATGTTGATAAATAGCCTTTTTTAGTGTGTCCAGGCCTGTGCCTGTTGTACAGGACAGGCAAACATCCATGTTCTTGGGCGGCTCAGATACGAGATCAAGCTTGTTAAATACAGTAATTTGAGGTGTGTGTATGCGGTCATCTGGTATAGCTGTTGATGTATCCGGGGCGAAAACCAGGATAACCAGGTCGGCGCTGTCAATTTCATCCAGGCTGCGATCAACCCCTGAAAGCTCTGCCTCGCTTTCAGTTTCGTGCAATCCTGCCGTGTCAACCAGAACAATAGAATGTCCAGCAATAACAATGGTCTTCTCTATGGTATCACGTGTGGTACCAGCCTGGGGTGTGACAATGGCCCGGTCCTCACCAAGCAGGAGGTTAAAAAGGGATGACTTGCCACTGTTGGGAGCGCCCACCAGGGGAATTCGAATTCCATCTTCTAATCTACGCCCGTAGAAATAGGTTTCGAGCAAGGCTTCTGTGGTCTCGAGAATTTCAGTCAGCGGGCCGATCAGGGCCAGGGGTGGAGTAAACTCAATCTCCTGATCAGAAAAATCCAGCTCAGCCTCAAGAATGGTAAGGCTGTGTATCAATTTTTCTGACATGGTGTCAACGAGAATCCGAAGCTTTCCCACCAGTTGGTTTCTGGCGTTTTTGTGAGCCGCTTCATCCTTTGCATGGATGAGGTCAGCCACAGCTTCTGCACGAGAAAGATCAATTCGACCGCTTAAAAAGGACCGAAAGGTGAACTCTCCGGCACTTGCAGCCCTTAAGCCCGGTGCACGAAGCAGCACTTCCAGCAGTTTTTGTTGCAAATATGCACCACCATGAATGGAAATCTCAACTAGATCTTCTCCGGTTACAGAGCGCGGTCCCTTAAAATAAGTGACGACGCAATCGTCAAAATCGCCCTCGCTGAGAGAGGGGTGTTTCAATTTGCCGAAGGTGGCGTAACGGGGCTTTAGTTTGTGTGGGCTGGTAAAATACTGATTGATTGTTTCCAGGGCGAGGGGTCCGGAAATACGGACAACCGCCAGGCCGCCAATGCCAGGCGGCGTGGAAATTGCGACAATGGTATCCTCAACAAAGGTGGGCACAAAAGATCCTTCACCTTACTTCTTGCGTTTCTTTTTTGGTCGTGCTGTTTGAGTTGGCGCAGTAACTGAAGCAGGAAGTGCCTGCATTGGGGTAAAAAATTTCTGCTGAATGATGGACATGATGTTGAACAGCGTGTAATACAGGTTCAATCCCGATGGGAAGGTGTAGAACATAAAGAAGAATACTGCCGTCATGATATAGGGCATGTTCTTCATCTGGGGATTTGCGTTGGCCGCAGGCGTCATCAATTTTTGCTGTAGCATCATTGTGGCGGACATTATGATTGGCAGGAGGTTGATATCAAGCCCGGCAATATGCCCGACGGTATCTGGCAGGGAGAGATCAGAAATCCAAAACTCCAGGCCATAGAAGGCAGCGCCCCTCAACTCAATAGTGGTTCTAAACAGATTGAACATGGCAATCAGAATAGGCATCTGAATGACAAGCGGTAAACAGCCACCAAGCGGATTAACCCCAAGCTCTTTGTAAAGCTTCATGGTTTCCTCATTCAAACGCTTGGGATCATCTTTGTATTTTTCTTTGAGCGCAGTGATTTGGGGTTGAGCCTGCTGCATGCTTTGGGTTGAAGAAAACTGCTTCTTCGTAAGTGGCGCCAGAAGAAGCTTAACAAGAATAGAAAATATTATTAAAACAATCCCATAATTAGGAATGACTTTATAGAGGGATTTAAAGACCCACAAGGCACCCTTGCCAATAAGGCCGAACCAACCCCAATTCATCATCCCGCCCAAACTTAAATGGTAACCCCTGAGGATATCAAAGTCCAGGGGACCAACATAGACACGATAGTTGGAATGGCTGACCGCAGTACGACGGTCAAAAGAGTCGCGTACATCAAAATCATATATTTTCTCAGAACTCTCATTTCCACCAGCGGTTTGATAGCGGGTCATCTTAAACTCGGAAACAGGTCGCTCTGGAATAAGGATGGCAGTAAAATATTTCGAACGAGTACCCACCCAGGTGGTGAGGGCTGTCTGTACTTCAGACTCCCGATCTTCATCTGCAGAGTAATCCGAAGGACTACTATCATCACCAATCAGGGCGAACATTTCTGAATAATACAAATCATCTTTGCGGTTCTTCTCTGTTGGAGCAACGCCACCAGACCAACTTGTGGCAAAGTAACGACCAGCATTTACCTGGTCAAAATTGATGAGCTCCTGAGAAAGGTCGAAGTGAAAACTGTCGGGATAAAAAGTAAAGGTCCTGACAACTTTAGCGCCCAACCCCAGGGGAAGCTCAAACGAAAAGGAAGCCGGAACGTCATAGACACTGAAGTCAAACTCATAGCCTTCTCCCAGCGAACAAATGGATAAGAGGTCTTGTGTGTCAAAATCCTCCACATCATAACCAATAAATTGATTTGCCAGAACCCCCTCGGCCAGATCAGAAATCAACTGGACCCGTGAGCCATCTTTCTTTAGATAGTCATTTAAATAGGCCTTTTCCAGGGTTCCGCCACCCCGATTTGAAAAATGCATTTCGTAAAGAGGAGTTGTTACAACAATCATGGTTTCTTTAAGATTGGCGGTGACCATTGTGTCAAGAAGACTTGGGCTTGCCAAAACGATGGGGGTGTCGATGGGTTCAGCCTGCTTAGTCGTATCCGATTCACCTGCAAAGGATGATTCAATATGTGGTTTTTGTGGTGCGGTACTACCAGGAGCCACCCTTTCTTGATACCAATCAGAGAAAAAGACCATGAGGATGAGCCCCATCAGGGCAATAGCTACGAGTGTTCTGTTTTGTTCAGACATGGGAATTTAAAAATCCTTATTCTTTAATAACTGGATCGAAACCGCCCTTGGTGTAAGGGTTGCAGCGGAGGATCCTCCATGTGGATTTTGGTAGGGCTTTCCACAGGGGTAGTTTTTCAAATGCTTCAACAGTATAGTGTGAACAAGTCGGATAAAAACGACAACTATCCGGAAACAGGGGACTAATAGCCACCTGATAAAATTTTACCAAAAGGATAAACGGTGTGTTTATCCACTTATTCATATCGAGCCAAAAGTTGATTAATGATGCCGAGTGAAGACGGAGTAGAGCGGAAGGTCCTGTGAAAAAGAAACAAGTATCCCCGACCCGATGATAGGTTCAGGAGCGAATTCAAAAGGAGCCCCCGGAAGAGGCGCCTGGTTTTGTTTCTTTCAACAGCATTCCCCGCCTTGCGACGAATTAAAAAACCCACTTCCAAAATGTCTGTGGGTTTCGTGTACAAAGTTATTCCCCGTATAGTGTATCGCTGACCACGTTTGAGATAGTCATCGACGCTGGTCCGGCTAATTTGTTTAACCAGAAACGGTGAGGCGTTTTCTTCCCTTGGCGCGGCGGCGGGCCAGTACTTTACGACCATTCTTCGTTTTCATGCGAGCGCGGAAACCGTGCTTGTTGCGACGTTTGCGCCGGCTGGGTTGATAAGTTCTTTTCATTGTAAATCATTACTCCAATAAATAACATGTTTTTTAAAAGCCGACCAATATAACAAAGAG